>CALVIV010000042.1 GCA_944331935.1 uncultured Bacilli bacterium
TTGTCATACAATCAACTACCTTTTATTTATTATATCAGAAATTTGATTGCGAAGAAATTTCACTCCTTAAAGCTGAAGTTCTTCTTTTTTTCTTGATTAGCATATTTTTCCTATGATATAATTTTGCCTGGAAGAGGTGAATTATGTTAGAAGTTGAAGACTTAAAGAAGAAGTTTGTTAAGTATAATGCTAAACGTAAAAAAGAAGAATTTTATGCTGATAATGGCATTAGTTTTAAAGCTAAAGATGGAGAAATCATTGGTATATTAGGACCAAATGGAGCAGGGAAAACAACTCTACTTAGGATGATTGCAGGAATACTTGAGCCAACGAGTGGTACTATATCTTTTGATAAATTAGATTATCTTCATAATGAGATAGAAATTAAGAAGAGTATTGCTTATCTTTCTGGTAATACTAAACTTTATAATACTTTGTCTCCTTATGAATTATTAAAAATGTGTGGCAATATTTATGGAGTAGAAGAAGATAAATTAGAAGATAGGATAAAAGAGATATCTAAAAAATTAAATATGGATAGTTTTCTATATAATAGAATTGAAAACTTATCAACAGGACAAACCCAAAGAGTTAATATTGCAAGGTGTCTAGTTCATGACCCTAAATATTATATTTTAGATGAAGCGACTAGTGGTCTTGATATTATTTCTAGTCAGATTATTTTAGACTTTATTAAAGAAGAAAAGAAACGTGGTAAGATAATTTTATATTCTACACATTATATGGAAGAAGCAGAAAATATATGTGACTATGTTATTATGATTAATAAAGGTAAAGTTATTAAAGAAGGTACTCCTAGTGAGATTAAAAAATCTACTAAAACTACTAATTTAAGAGATGCTTTCTTTACTTTAATAGGAGGTGTTTCTAATGAGTAATTTAGGTAATATTTTAAAGAAAGAATTAAGAGAGATGTTTCGTGATAAGAAGTCTCTTGCTATGATGTTAATTATTCCTATTTTAATACCTGCTTTAATAATAGGAATGTCTGCTTTATTTGAAGCACAAACTAATAAGCCTGTAACTGATTACAATAAAATTGGTTTTAATTATGAGTTGAGTGATATGGAAAAAGATATTGCAGAAAACTTAGATATAGAAGTTATTAATGGTACAACTGATGAATTAGAAAATAAATATAGTGATGGCAGTATAGATTTATATATTACTAAAGATGGTAGTACTTATACTATCAATGGTGAAGATAATGAAACTAGTACTTATGCTACAAGTTTAATGGATACTTACTTTGCTACATATAAAGAAGCATTACAAACTAATTATTTAGCAAGTAATAATATAAATCCTACTGATGTTACTTCTATTATAACTGTTAATAAAGATATAACTGAAACAGAAAACTTTTATGGTAATTATATTGTAAATTATGGCTTTTTATTTATAATTATGGCTATTACAATATCTGCAACATATCCTGCTACTGATACAACAGCAGGAGAAAAAGAAAGAGGAACACTTGAAACATTACTTACTTTTCCAATTAAAAGTAGAGATATCATTGTTGGTAAGTTTTTAAGTGTCTCTTTATCTTCAATTATTACAGGAGTTATTAGTCTAATATTAATGCTTGTTTCATTAGTGTATGCTAATAACAGTTTTGAAATATATAAAGATACTAATTTAATGTTATCTACTAGTAGTTTAATCTTTTCAATACTAGTAATAATTGCTTATTCACTACTAGTTAGTGGATTATGTATTGCTATTGCAAGTAAATCTAAAACCTTTAAAGAAGCTCAAAGTGCTTTAACACCATTAACATTTATATGTTTCTTTCCAGGTATGATAGCTTTCATGGCTGGGGTTAGTTCATCACCGCTACTTTCATTAGTACCTTTCTTAAACTTTACACTGTTATTTCAAGATATAGTTGTAGGAAATATAGATATTGTTAATATCTTATTAATGAGTATATCAACAATTGTCATTATTACATTAGTTTTAGTAGTAATAATTAAACAATATAAGAGTGAAAAAGTATTATTTTAGACCGGTTATCGACCAATTTTGAGTAGCAATATATCAAAAATGGTCGATAACTTGACTATTTATGCCATGTAGTATATAATTAATATAGGTGAAGAACAATGGAAAAGTTATATAAAAGAGAAGATTATTTAAATAAGATTAGAGGCTTTTATGATGATACAATGATAAAAGTAATTACAGGTATTAGAAGATGTGGTAAATCTTATTTGTTAAAAACAGTTATAGAGGAATTAAAAGATAAAGGAGTAAAAGATAAAGATATTATTTATATTGAATTAGATAGAAAAGAATATAAAGATGTTAAAACTTCTAAAGAACTTGAAAAGCTCATTGATGATTTAATAAAAGATAATGATTTTAAATATCTCTTTATCGATGAAGTAGAAAATGTTAGTGATTTTGAATCTGTTGTTAATGCTTACAGAGAAGAAGGTAATTTTTCAATATTTTTAACGGGATCAAACTCATATTTACTCAGTGGTGAGCTTGTAACTAAATTAACGGGAAGATATATTGAGATAGAAATGTTACCACTTAATTTTTATGAATATGTTGATATGAAGAAGTTTCTTAATAAAAGCATTAATTCTAATATTTATTTAGAATTTGAAGAATTTATAAGAAATGGTGGATTTCCAGGTTCATTATATTATGAAAAATATGAAGATAAATTATTATATACTAGAAATGTTATAGGGCAAATTTTTGATAAAGATATTAAAAGTCATAAAAAAATAAAGGATAAAGATTTATTTGAAGTAATACAAAACTTTGTTGTAAATAATTTTGGTTCTGTTATTAGTGTAGGTAGTATATATGATTATTTAGTAGGACAAAAAATAAATGTTGATAGGAGAACTATTAAAACGTATATAGAAATTCTAGAAAATGCTAAGATTATATATTCATGTGATTTATTTGATATGAAATCAAAAAAAGTATTAGAAGGAGAAAAGAAGTATTATTTAGCAGATTTAAGTATATATTATTCCTTAAATACTGATAATAGAATTAATTATGGACCTGTTTTAGAAAATGTACTATTTTCATATTTGAAAACTAAAGGTTATAGTTTAAGTGTTGGTAGAATAGGAAATTTAGAATGTGATTTTATTGCAAGACGTGGTGTAGATGAGTATTTTTATATTCAAGTTACTAAAAATATAGATGATGAAAAAACTGCTGAAAGAGAATATAAACCATTTTACAAAATAAAGGAAATGTATCCTAGATATTTATTTGTATCCGATTTAGTATTACAAAGAAATGTCGAAGGAATTAAAAATGTTAATATAGTAGATTTTATTTACAATAAAGAAGATTTAAAATAGGGCTTTTAAGAGTTCTATTTTTTTATTATAATTTAAGTAGGAAGAAAGTGATTATATTGAAAATATATATTATAGGTCCACCGGCTTCAGGTAAAACAACTTTATCAAAAATATTAAGTAAGAAATATAATATAGAAAGTTATGAGCTAGATAAATTAGTTTTTGATGATGATAATAATCATATTAGAAGAGATGATAAAACTATTAAGAAAAAGTTTAATAATATTTTATCTAAAGATTCTTTTATAATAGAAGATGTAGGTAGAAGTAAATTTGTTAAAGGTTTAGAAAAATGTGATAAGATATATTATTAAATATAAAGAAAAGAGATATTTATAAAAGAGTTATAAAAAGGTGGTTTAATCAGAAACTAGGTAAGGAGAGTTTTAATTATCCTCCAACAGTTGCCCAGTTAATAGACATGTTTAGAGTTGTTAATAGTTATTATAAAAAAGAAAAGAGAAAGTTAGATTATATAAACAAGTTTAAAGATAAAGTTATTTATTTAGATAAAGACAAATTAAATGAATTAGAAAATAGATAAGGAGTAGTTAGTTATGTCATTAAAAAATGCGAAAGAACATTTAAAAAATTATGGATTAGATAATAAAGTAAAAGAATTTGATACATCATCTGCAACTGTTAAAGAAGCAGCTATTGCCTTAAATTGTAGTGAAGCAGAAATTGCCAAGACTCTATCATTTTTAGTAGGTGATAAGCCTATATTAATAGTAACAGAAGGTAATAGAAAGATAGATAATTCTAAATATAAAAGTAAATTTAATGAAAAAGCCAAAATGCTTAAAGCTGATGAGGTAGAGCCTCTTATTGGACATAAGGTAGGTGGAGTTTGTCCTTTTGGAATAAATGATGGAGTAGATGTTTATTTAGATATATCTTTAAAAGATTTTGATATAGTTTATCCTGCTTGTGGTAGTAGTAACAGTGCTGTAAAACTTACTATCAAAGAATTAGAAGATGCTTCTAATTACAAAGAGTGGATAGATGTTTGTAAAATAAGAGAAGAAGGTTAAGTAGATGAAAAATATTTTGTTAATAGCTTTTGTACTTTTATTAGTTGTTATTTCTTGTAATGTTATAGTAGTTAATGCTAAAGAAGTATCTCATAGCAGTCCTATAACTATTTTAAGAGCAGGTGGAGGAGGTAGTAGTGGCGGACACTCGAGTTCTGGTGGCTCTAGTAGTGGTGGCCATTATGGAAGTAGAGGCTATAGTAATCCTATTTCTGATATTATTTCTGCTATATTATTTGCCTTTATCTTTTTCGCTTCGGCCATTATCTTGTATTTTAAAGTATTAAGAGCATCTTTTAATAGTAAAAGGTATTTAAGACTATTAGATGATAAAGATATTACTTGGAAGTATAAAACTATAGAGAAAAGAGTAATAGAAGCATTTTATATTATACAGGAAGCTTGGACTAATAATGATATTAGTAAAGCGAAAGATTATATGGCTAAAGACTTATATGAGAGTTTTAAGATAAAATTAGAATGGATGGATATTAATAATAGAAGAAATGTCTTAAAGAAAATAAGATTAGTTAATCTTAAACCTGTATCTATTTACGATGATAAAGATGATAAAAAAGACTTAATTTGGTTTTATATTAAAGGAAAGATGATAGATTATACTATAGATACTAAAACAAGAAATATAGTTGATGGTACTACTAAAAATAAATCTTTTATAGAGTTTTGGAAGTTTGTAAAAAATAATCGTAATGAATGGGTATTAAGTGAAATACTACAAAAAGATGAAAGTAGTAAGATAGGCTTGTAAAATGAAAATAGTAGTGCTGTTTAACTACTATTTTTACTATTTTTATATCCTAAAGAAAAATATTTTATTTTATTAAATATAGTAAATAAAAATATTATGTTATATAATTAGATAGTAAAGGTAGTGATAATATGTTTAAAGTAGAAGAAAATAGAACTATATATTTAGATGATAAAGGTAATATTTTAGGAGAAGTGGATTATCCTTATATTTCTTCTAATGTCGTAGATGTTAATCATACCTTTGTTGATATAAGTTTAAGAGGAAAAGGTATTGCAAATTTACTTTTAACTCATGCCTTTAACTATTTTAGAGAAAATAATATTAAAGTAAAAGTAAGTTGTTCTTATGCTATTAAATGGCTTGATAATAATAGAGAATATCAAGATTTAATTATAACTAACTAAAAGAGGTGTTGTATTATGACTAATAAAAAACTTAAAGTTGTTGCATTAATAGTATTTATAGTTATTTTCCTTTTTAATGTTTTTTCATTAGGTAAAGATATTTATAACAAGTTTCAAAGTAATAGAATTAATTATGAAATTAAAGAAGAAATTAGAAATGCACCGTCTGATGTTTTAGAAAAATTACAAATTGAAGATATTAATAATATAGATGAGAATGCTGTTATAGAGTTGAAAAATAAATATTTACTCAATTCTGTCTTTATAGTTTTAATTCTATCTTTCTTTTTAGCAATTGTTGAACCAATTTTATTATGGGTTATTTTAATCGCTATTTATTTAAGTAGAAAAAAATATATGAAGTTAAAATTATCTAGTGTTGATTTTTCTAAAGATAAAAATTATTACCGTGATGTCTTAAAAGAATATTCTCCATCAGTACTATCTTATATTGATAACTTTAATATTAATTATTCAACTTCTATATTAGGAGATCTTTTAGGATTAGAACAAAGAAAAATGATCACTATTAATCAAAGTAATATTACTGTATTAAGTAACGAAGGAAAGGATACATTACCTACAACTTTAAAATATGTATATGAAAATATTGTAAATGGTAATATAAATATAGATAGATTTACTTATGAAAGTATGATTATCAATGAAGCGAGAAGCTTAAACTTATTAGAAAACGATAAAAAAGTTAAAAGACATATTAAAAAAGAGGTTATAACATCTATTATTATTTATATTATATTTATAATAATTACAGCTGGTTTATTTAATAATATAGAAAGTATGAATCTTGTAAATAATATTTTCCTAGTCTTTGCCATTTTCTTTATCTTTTTTATATTATTTTTAATCGTAACCTATTATCCTATAACAAAAATTATAGAATTAATAATTTTAAAAAATAAGTTAAAACATAACAATTATATAAGAACATCGAAAGGAGAAGAAGTTAATTTAAAGTTAGAAGGTTTAAAAAAATTCTTAAAAGATTTTTCATTACTAGATGAAAAAACTAAAGAAGAGTTAATTGTTTGGCAAGATTATCTCATATATTCAGTGATATTTAATCAAAATACTAAAATATTGGAAAAATATAAAAATATTATAACAATTTAATAAAATTGCAACAGAAAAGAAGTGATATGATGTTTGATTTTACTAAGAAAAAAGGAAATCCTTTAGTTGAAGAGAATATATTTAAAGAGTATAAAAAACTAGTAGAATTATCTAATGATGAACTCTTAGATAAATATGATAGTTCTATAGAGGGGTTATCTTTAAAAGAAGTAATAAAAAGAAGAGAATTGTATGGTAAGAATATCTTAAAAGAAGAGAAGAAAAAATCAATTCTTAGTTTTATTATTGATTCTTTTAAGGACCCTTTTATCTATATTTTAATTGTCCTTGCTGTTATTAACTTTTCTTTAGGTGATAAACTTGGTTCTTTAATAATTATTTTACTTGCTATCATAAGTTCTACTATTAGACTTGTTCAAGATTATTCTGCTTATAAATTTGATTTAAAGTTAAAAAGTAAGTTATTTACTGTTATTAGTACAATTAGAGATAATAAAGTAAAAGATATAAATATTAAAGATATAGTACCAGGTGATATTATAGAGTTAAATGCTGGTTCTATTATTCCAAGTGATGTTATTTTATTAGAAGTAAAAGATTTATTTATTAATCAGTCTATTTTTACAGGAGAAAGTGTTCCTATTGAGAAAAAGATAAATAGTGGTGGTGATAGTCTTTTAGATTTAGAGAGAATTTGTTTTATGAATTCTAGTGTTGTTAGTGGAAGTGGTAAAGCTTTAGTTATTAAGACAGGTAAAAATACTTATCTTGGTACAATTGCTAAAGATATGTTAACAACTAAAAAAATAACTAACTTTCAAAAAGAGATGAATGCGGTTAGTAAGACCTTAATAGAAGCGATGCTGGTAATTACCGTATTAGTTTTTATTCTTAATACTTTAATCCATCATGATATTATGCAAGCTTTACTTTTCGCTATCTCTGTCGCTGTAGGAATAACGCCTTCTATGTTACCGATGATAGTTAACGTTAATTTAAGTAAAGGCTCTAAGAGTCTTGCTAAAAAGGAGACTCTAGTAAAAAGAAGTGAAGCGATAGAAAATTTAGGTTCAATAGATACTTTATGTACTGATAAGACAGGAACCCTTACTGAAGATAAGATTGTTTTACAACTATATCTTAATAGTGACTTTAAAGAAGATAGAGAAGTCTTAACTTATGCTTATTTAAATAGTCATTATAGTACAGGAATAAAGAATTTAATAGATAAAGCGATTATTAGTTATGCTAAGAATAAAGGATTACTTATTTCTAGATATCAAAAAATAGATGAGATTCCCTTTGATTATGAAAGACGTAAAGCTTCAGTTATAGTTAGAGATGAAGATAAAGTTTTAATGTTAACTAAAGGTGCGATTAAAGAAGTGTTAGATAGTTGTAATAAAATTAGACATCAGGGTAAAACTATTAAGTTAACTAGTGAGTTTAAAGATAAGATTTTAGAAAAAGCTAAAGAGTTAAATAAAGATGGAATGCAAGTAATCGCTCTTGCTTTAAAAGAAACTAAAACTATATCTAAAAGTTATAATGATGATAAAGATTTAACTTTTATTGGCTTAGTTGCTTTCCTAGACCCTGTTAAAAAAGGTGTTAGTAGGGTTATTAAAGACTTAAGAAAAGTAGGGGTTAATACGAAAATATTGACAGGCGATAATCCTGATGCTACTAAGACTATTTGTACTCTAGCAGGCTTTAATAGTGATAATATTTTAACAGGCCCTGATATAGAAAAACTAACAAGTGATGAGTTAAAAGTGAAAGTTGAAGAAGTAGATGTTTTTGCAAGACTTACACCTTTACAGAAAGAATTAATTGTTAATACTTTAAAAGATAATGGTCATGTTGTAGGTTATATGGGTGATGGAGTTAATGATGCTCCTAGTCTAATAAAGGCAGATGTTGGTATTAGTGTAAATGATGCTACTTCTATTGCTAAAGAAGCTAGTGATATTATCT
This sequence comes from uncultured Bacilli bacterium, assembly GCA_944331935.1. GTDB lineage: Bacteria > Bacillota_I > Bacilli_A > RF39 > UBA660 > Onthousia. The sequence continues at coordinate 8,645 of CALVIV010000042.1, forward strand.
TACTTCGTAAAAGTTTAAAAGTAGTTTATGATGGGGTTATTGAAGGAAGAAAAGTTTATGGTAATATTATGAAATATATGAAAATGGCTTTAAGTGCTTCTTTTGGCGATTGCTTCAGTGTCCTAATTGCTAGTATCTTTTTACCTTTCTTACCTATGATACCAATTCAGTTCTTATTACAGGATTTACTATATGATTTATCACAAACTGCTATTCCTTTTGATGATGTAGATAAAGAGTTTTTAATTACTCCTCATAAATGGGATACAAGTGATTTAAAAAGATTTATGGTTATTATGGGCCTTGTCGCTTCAGTAATTGATGTAGTAGCTTTCTTAATCTTTTACTTTGTTCTTGGCTTTAATAGTGATAATGTTATCCTTTTCCAAACAGCTTGGTTTATTGAAGGAGTTATTTCTCAGACTATGATTGTTCACTTTGTTAGAACTTCTAAAATACCATTTATAGAGTCTATTGCAAATAAATACCTACTATTATCAACATCTCTTTGTATTATAGCATCCATTATCTTACCAATTATTTTAGTAGGTATTAAGTCCTTCCATTTCGCTTATTTACCAGTAGCATTTTACTTTTATGTTATTATCTTACTTATTCTTTATATGGTTATAGAAGAGATAGTAAAACGTCTATATATTAGGAAATATAAACGTTGGTTATAATCTTTCATAATTAGCCCATAGTTTTCCCATATTCTTCCTTTATACTTGAAATAGAAAGGAGGAATTGTTATCGTAAATATAAAAGTTATAGGTGCAAATTGTAGTAATGGTATGAAAATATTAAAAAACTTATCTAAAGTAGAACGTGAACTTGATATGGAATTTAATATTGAGAAAATAGATTCTACTTATAAGAAGAAGTATAACATAAATGTCATTCCCGCTCTTATGATAGAAGATAAAGTTGTCTCTACTGGTAATGTTTTAACAGATAGAGAAATAAAAAATTATGTTAAAGAGCTTTGTTTAGATTAAAAAAGGATTCTATTTTTATAGAGTCCTTTTACTTATTAAGAATTGCATCTATTGGTTTAATCTTAGTAATCTTACTTAAAGATATAAGTGTAATAATTATAGATATGATAATAGTATAGATAAACATAATAATTGGTACTAAAGGATTTGTTACTATACCATTTAAAATATAAGTTTTATCTCCAAATAGAGAATTATTTAATAAATTAATTGCAATAAACCATAGAATAATAGAAATTATATAAGATATAATACCTACAATTATACTTTCATATAGGAATATCTTAATAATATCATTTTTCCTTGTGCCTAAAGCTCTAAGTATTCCTATTTGTTTTTTAGAGTAATTTATAGATATATAAATAAAGTTAGAGAATAGTAGTATTGTAAATAATGCAAAGATTAAAGTTATAATATTAATGTATTTAGCAAGAAAAGTATAAACTACATTTATAGTATTTAGATCAACATTATGTGGTAGTTCTAAGTAATAATAAGTTCCATAATCTTCTACTTCTGTTTTGTAAGCATTTATAATATTAGTTAAGGTATTAAAATCATTTTCATATATTCTATAACCATTTATAACTTTATTATTCTCATTTGTCATAAGACTATTGAAATAGTTAGAATTTATATAATTATAATCATCATAACTTACACCTATTACATTTACATCGACTACATTATTTTTATCATTTACAGTAATTGATAAACTTAAATTTATTTTGTCTAGGTAATTAGTACTTTCTAAATAATTAGTAGTAAATTCCCTTAGTATTGTATTATAATCTCTATCACTATTGTTTAGTAAATATGCATCTAATCCTTTACTATAGTCTTCATTAATTTCTTTTAAGAAGTTAAAAGAAATTATAATGTCGTTGTTATCAAGACTATCTTTGTTTTTATATAAAACTTCTTCGTTGTTATAAAGTTTTATATTATTATTAGTTTTAACATTTTCATAGCCATTTGTACTAAGGTGAGTATAATTGGTTAAGATTGTTTCTTTATCATAATTTAATATGGCATTATCAACAAAGCCATTAGTATAAATATAACTATTATTATTGATTTCATCTTTACCATCTAAGTCGACATAACCTGTAATTATTACATTATTAGAACCTAAAAGGATTTCTTTTTTTGAGTTTATTAAATCGTCAAGAGAATTAGGATAATAAATAGTATTATCACTAGCTTTTATACCATATTTTACGATATATTCTGCTACATATTTATAAATTACTATTTCATTACTCTTAGATGGAGCTTTTCCAACTAAGTTTGGAATTATGTTATAGTCTTTAGTTTCAATAATTCTAAAATATATTGGTGGTTCTACAGGAAAATCTTTATCGACATTAGGCTCAATTAGTTTTCCATATTGTAAAGAAATATTTTTGCTATTGTCATAAAGAGTGTAAATAGGATTTAAGGTACTTTTAATATTTTCTTTTATTTCTTTTTCATTTTCGTTATTTAAAGGACTAGCCCAATATCCACCAAGACCTGGGGATGTTTCATTCTTATAAATATCAAAAATATATTCATTATTATCCCTCATAACTCCAGCCATGAATGTTCCTTTATCATAAAGAAAAGAGTTAACAGATATTCCCATAAAGACTAGTGATATCATTGTTAGAATAACAGTAAAGAATAGTTTAACTTTATTACTTTTAAGTGATGTAAAGGCAAAGTGTAGACACTCTTTAAAAGGTAATTTTGACTTAGTTAGTGAAAAGGTATTATCATCTAATTCTTCAGTAGTTAAATCATTTCTAATCGCTTTACCATCTTGTAGTTCCAATATTTTATTGGCAAAAGTATTAGCATTCTCTAAGTCATGTGATACTACAACTACTAGTTTTTCTTTGCTAATCTCTTTTAATAACTTAAATGTTTCTAAACTAGAGTGACTATCCAAATTACCAGTAGGTTCATCGGCAAGTATTACCTTAGGATTTTTAATTAAAGCTCTGGCAATACCAACTCTTTGCTTTTGACCGCCTGATAGTTCATTAATATTTCTATATTCTAATCCTTTAAGACCAAGCCTATCTAAAAGATTAAGTATTTCATCCTTATCAACTTTCTTTCTTAGTAGTTTGGCCGATAACATAACATTATCAAAGACATTATATTCTTCTAATAAATTAAAGTCTTGAAAGATAAAACCAATATAAGTATTTCTATAACTATCATAATCTTTTTCTCTAAAACTATCTATATCTTTATTATCAATGTAAATCTTGCCACTAGTCTTACTATCAAGACCTCCTAAAATATTTAATAAAGTACTTTTACCACTACCACTTTTACCAATGATAAATACTAAACCCTTATCACCTAAATTAATATTAATATCAGTTAAGGCTTTAGTAATCTGTCCTTTCTTACTTTTGTATTCTTTACTAACATTATTAAACCTTATCATAACATCTCACCTAGTATAATAATAGCATAGTTTTAGATAAATTACTTTATATTATTTAATTTTAGATGTATTATATATCAATAACTGTAAAGGAGTGATAACTTTGCCTAAAGTAAGTATAATAGTTCCTGTTTATAATGAAGAAGAATATCTTTCTACTTCCGAAGTTTGACAGTTTGAGTATTTGATAATCTTAAAGCATCCCTTATAGTATAAGGCTTTTTTTATGTCAAGTTTTTTCTATTTTTGTGTTGTCTATCTTTGTATATCGTGTTATAATCATATTAGGATGTGATTATATGTTTCTTAAGCAAAGTAAAAGTCATAATAGAATATATCTTTCTTTTGTCCAAGGTTATAGAGATGAAACTGGTAAAATAAAACACAGAACTATTAAAAAAATAGGTTACCTCGATGAATTGGAAAAACAATTTGATAACCCTATAGAACATTTTAAAAATATTG
>CALVIV010000043.1 GCA_944331935.1 uncultured Bacilli bacterium
GAGGAATTGGAATAAATTTAAATACGGAAATATAAAATGTGTAAAAAAAAGTGTCCTAAAACTTGACATAAGTCCACAATAATGCATTTAAGTTAAAGAAGAAAATAAAAATTCTTTGTGAAGAAAAAGGCTACCTACTTCCAAAAGGGTTATTACCTATGTGTGAAGTGGTAGCTTTTTTAAATATAAATATTGATTACTTAAAAGATATGAGTAACAACTAATCGCAAACTATTAAGGCATTTTATTTTGTTATATAATTGGCTCGCATGACTTTTTTTATTTGTGTGGCCAGTAAAGGAGGATTGTATGGCTGTTAAACAAGTAAATAAAAATGAGGCAACTAAAGATGGTAGAAGATGGGTATTTTATAACTATTTATATATGGCTGATGGTTCTAGAAAAAAATATAAATCCAAGAAGTTTGCGACAAGAAATGAAGCTGTTAAAGCTGAACAAAATTTTATGTCTAAAGTTGAGAAAAAAGAAATTAATGTTACAGACATGACCTTTAAAGATTTATATGAAGAATTTTACGTTTATAAATCAGATAAAGTCAAATCTACTACTTTAAGAACTTATCGTGAAAGAATTGCTTCTTTAAAGATGTTAGAAAAAGTTAAAGTAAGAGATTTTAATATTACTCATTATCTAAAATGGAGAGCTATGATTTCTAATACGCCTATTGCTGTTAAAACTAAAAATCATTATCACAAGTTTTTAAAAGAAATATTAAACTATGGTACGAAATGGCATGATTTTAATTTTACTTCAGTTTATAACAAGATGGAAAAGTTTACTGATCCTAATGCTGTACCAAAAGAGATGGATTATTATACTTATGACGAGTTTAAAAAATTTATTGCTTGTGAGGATGACTTAAAGTTTATTTGTGTATTTGAAATTTTATACTATTGTGGTCTTCGTAGAGGTGAACTTAGAGGTCTAACCTGGGATAATATTGATTTTGAAAATAAAACTTTATCCGTTGTTAAAAATGTGGTTAATGAAAATGGTGATGCTGGATACTGGAAGATTACTACTCCTAAAACTCGTACTTCTACTAGAACGATACCTATGCCTGATATTTTAGTTAATCATTTAAAAGAATATAAAGAGCAAGTTTCTAAATATTATAATTTTAATCAGAAATGGTTTGTTGTCGGAGATGTTTCTCCCCTACACCCTGATGTTCTTAGAAAAAGAAAAAATAGAAATGCAATAAACGCTGGTTTAAAACAAATTAGAATACATGATTTTAGACATTCTTGTGCATCTTTACTCATTAATAATGGTGCTAATATCATGATTGTTGCTAAATACTTAGGGCATGCTAAAATTGATGAAACATTAAATACTTATTCTCACCTATTTAAAAATAAAATGGATGATATTGTTAATATGATGAATCATTTAAAATAGTTATTTATAAACAAAAAAAAGACTTTTTCAAGTCTTTGGGTACCTAATTGGGTACCTAAAATATATTTTAAAGGCTACAAACCCTTTGATATCAACAAAAAGTGGAGCCTTGCGGCTCCTTCAGGGGGCGAAGTTGTTTAGTCACTTTTTATTTTACAACTTCATTTTTTCCTTATTTTTTAACTTTTTTTGTTTATTTTATACCAACATAAATTAAATAATTTTAAAAGTTTTCTAACTTTTTAGCACCTAAATAGCACCTAAAATCTATTAGATAAATTATAGTTTTACAAACTAACTTTTTTCACTATATGATACATCTAAATTCTCATCAACAATAATATTAAATTGCTTATTTATTTTTTCTGTTTCTCCAAATTCATTAGTTAATTCAAAAACTACACTCATTATTGTAGAACCACTTTTTTTAGGTATTATATTAATTTCATAATTTAAAATTTTATCATTATTAGTTTTATCAACTAAAACTAGTTCAGCTATATCTGAATCAACATTAAATGGAACATAATAACTTCCATTACTATTATTTTCTATTTCAATATTAAAGTAAGTATATTTATGTTCTATTTTATACTTGATGTTGTAATAATTCAAACCATATAAAAGCCTATTAATATCATAATTATATTTTGAGTAATCTAAAAATTCTTCTACAGAAAACTTATCTTTATCATTGACTATTACATAAAAATCATCATTATTATAGCATTCAAAATAATATTTATATATTTTATCTTCGTAAAATAAATTATTATTACTACATTCATTATTGTATTCAAAAGTAACATTTGGATTATTTATATTATTATAGTTTTCTATATTTTTATTATATAAAGCATTTCTATAAACTAATATAAAGGCAACTATAATTAAAATAATTACAATAGATAAAATTATTTTAAAATATGACTTCCTACTAATTTTGTTACTTTCTAATAAAAATATATTTCTTATTAGATTATTAATAGAATTAATTTTAAATATCATATAGGCAAAAACAGCACCTACAGCATTCAAAATAATGTCATCTATATCACAACTTCCTGTCAAAGTTAAAAATTGGACTATCTCTATACAAAATACTATAATAACAACAGTTAATAAAAAGTTTTTTAATTTTCTTGTCTTTTTAAACAATAATGGTAAAAATATAGCCATTGGCATTAATGCTATTAAATTACCCAATAAATTAACCATTATAGTTTTAGTATCATATAAACTATTGAATTTGCTAATATAATCAATAATTGTATGAAATGGAATAATATTAAATGAATTGCTAATATATTTATTAAAAAGTTCATTAGACCAATCTACAATAGAGAAACTTCTTCCAAACATTGGATCAAATAGTGTAAGTGTAAGTAATAAGATTATATACAAGATAAAATAAATCCATAAGTTAATTTTCATAGGTTTATTATTATTCAAATATTTTGAAAGGAAAAAACCTCCAAAATATAAGAACAAACAACTACTACATAATAAAATTAATCTTGATATTTCAGCAAGTTGGATTGTAAAAGTCATAATCGAATAAAATGATAATATTAAAATAGCTATAACATACATTACTACACTTAAAACTATATATATTTTTTTCATTATTTACTTACTCCTTTTTATAAAATGGTATTTACAAATTAATACTTTATGTATTTAAAAGCATAAGTTGATTTTTCATTGCAATTAATTTCTTCATCGCTTGATAGTTCACATATTCCAACTAATAAATCATTATTATCTTTAAAAGTAATTTTTTTATTATTATCTATAGTATAAGTTCCTTTTTTTGTTTGGTTATTTTCTAAAGTTAATGTATAATTGCCATTACCATCACATTCTAATATGTAATCTTCCTTACCACCTAATTCATCGCCATCTTCATTAACTTGATATATATTTTGATTTTCAGTTGTTGCTATCCATTTACCATTTAATGAGTCACTAGTACCACATCCTGTTATACCAATTAATAAACTTACACCTAACAAACATAAAAATATTTTTTTCATATTCATTCCTCCTAATTTATAATTATTGTTTGACCATTGGCTCTTGTATTTGTTCTAAACCTGTTTTAGTCGTTTCTTTAACACCTACAATAGTTGAATTTTTAAAAATATCTTCTATTTCATCTTTTACATTAGTCACATCTTCATTAATCATAAACTCAAATTCATAAGTTTTATTTTTTTCTAATGTTATATCCCATAAGTTATTTATGATAACTGTTTTTGTTTCTCCTTGGAATTCATTTAGTTCTACCTTAAAAGAATTTCCATAAGAAACTCGATTTCCATCTTCATCATATTGTTGTTCAGTATATTTTGATATATCTTTTACTGTATAAGTTCTTATAAAAGTATAATTGTTATCCTTACAAAAGTTTTGTTTAAACTTCATATTATCGTTTCCAATATAAATATCTTTATTGCCATCTAATGTATTACATTTGATTAAAGTTATATCTCCCTTATAAATTTGAGTACCACCATCCTTTAAAGTATCTTCTAGTTTTAACGTGTCTATTATTTCATTTATAGCATTGCTATTATCTTCAATATAACTTTTTAATTCAGCTTTTCTATCTTTCATTTCAATAGTTATATTTTCAATGCAATAAGTATAAATGTTTCTACCATCTTTTGATAAAAGCAATTTAGGTTTATTACATTCATCTTGATTTTCATATTCAATATTAAAATTATTTTTTGAACTACAACCTGTTACTATAGCTATTATTAAAAGTCCAACTATTACCCTTTTCATTATTACCCTCCGATATTACAAATTAATTATTATTTAGATAATTATATCATTAAATCCAAAATAAAAATAGTAGATTACAAACCTACTACTTACTTTTTAGTATAGTAATTTATTTATCTGTTCTTACTGACCTTTTATAAGGCTTTTTTTCATCAGTAAGTCCAGTTAAATAATCAATGCTAGTATTAAAATATTTTGCTAACTTAATTAAAGAGTCAACTGGTATATTTAGATCTCCTGTTTCATATCTTGAATAAGTTGTTTGCGAACAATTCAATATTTTAGCAATTTCATTTTGACTTAAATCTTTATCTTCTCTTAAGTTTCTAATTCTTTCCATATTAACATCCACTTTCTCTAAAGTAATTTTAGATTAAGCGAGTTATATAAGTTAAAATCTATGCGATATTCGCATAGATTAATCAATTCTTTTTATTAGTTATTCCTACAATATAATCAATACTAACTTTATAAAACTTTGCTAACTTTTTTAATATATCTATAGGTACATTTAAGTCGCCAGTTTCGTATCTTGAGTATGTAGTTTGAGAACAACCTAACATATCAGCTATTTCTTGTTGTGTTAAATCTTTATCTTCTCTCAAATCTCTTAATCGCTCCATATCTACCACCAAGAACATTTTATATTATGCGTTTGTCGCATATTGACTTTTATGCAATATTCGCATAAAATTAATAACGTAGAGGGTGTAGAAAATGGAAAATGTTGGATTTACTAGAAAAATTGATAATTTAGGAAGAATTGTTATTCCTAGAGAGTATAGAAAAATATTAAATATAAAAGATTATGATTTAATTAATATTACCTTAAATAACAATAAGTTAGTTTTAAAAAAGCAAAATAACATTATAGACTATGAAGAAATACTCTATAATGTATTAAAATCAAAAAAAGATTACAATTATCTAGTAACAAAAGAAGATGTGCGAAAGTTAGAATTATTATTTGATGATTTTATACAAGATATGAAAAATAAATCTAATTAATTTTTTAGGAGGAACAACAAATGATAAGAGATGATATAAGCCAAGTAACTAACGAAGAATTTGATAAATTAGTTGAAACCTTTGATAATGCTTTTACTAAACACTTTAAAGATAATAATATTTTAGAAGAATATGTTAGTTATTATATTGCAGAAAGAATAAAACACAATTTCCTTTTTAGAGAGCAAATGGATGATATTGTTTTCTCTGCTTTAAATGATTTATCACAATTTTATGTAGCCGACTGTGATTACGATAAAATAAAGCAATTATTAGAAACTAAATATAAACTAAAAATAACAAATGAAAACCCTCTTGAAATAATTTCAATATAAAAACACCACAAGTTCATAGCTTATGGTGTTTATTTTTAATATTACAAATGACACTATGACAGCACATTTTGGGAGGGTATCTCCTATTTTTTTCTGTCACTCCTGTCATTTTTACCTATATTATTTTTCTTCACTAATTTTATTGTTTCTTTATATGCCTTTTCTACTACTGTAAATAATATAACTTCTACAAAAACTGTAATAGCATAAGAAATACCAATTAGATAAAAGTTATTTCTAATATCACTAGATGTATTATATGCAAACATAATTCCCAAGTAAAATAACATATAAATAATAATTAAAGTTACTGATACATTATCTAAATCACTAAATATCTGTTTTGATTTTTTTATATCTGCATTTATACCACCCTTTGTCCAAGTAGCAAAGAAATAAGTAATTCCTAACATATTAATTGTTAATGCAAACCAAAATAGACCTATCATTGTGTTCTGTGTTTTTCCAGTTGCTACAAAACTACCTATGACTGATATTAATAATAAAATATTACCTATAATTTGAACGACATTAAAGTATTTAATCTTTTCTTTCATTATCGATCCTCTCCTTTGTTTTTGCACTATGTAATAATTTAACAATTTCATTAGCTGAATTAATTTGATATTCAGTATCTTCTATTGTTTGTTGTATCATTTCTTTTTCTTCATCCATCAAAGTATTATCTTCTAATCTGCTTTTTAAAGACTTTACTAAAGCTTCCCAGTTTTCAATACTACCTAATGTATTAACTAATGCTTCTTCTAATTCTTCTCCTTTTAAGTTAGAATAATATTTTTTTAAAAATGGATTTAAAGGACTAACTTGAAAACCAAGTCCTGCTGCATACATTAAATCATTATAATTAATTCCTATATATTTACTGATTTTTCTTAAAGTTTTAGGGTTAGGAATTTCTCTTTCTCCAGACTCAATTCTAGCAAGTTCTGTATCACTAATATTAGCCATCCTTGATAGTTCTCTTTTAGACAAACCTTTTTCTTCTCTCGCTCTTGCTATCATTTGCCCTACTGTTTCCTGCATAGTAAAACTCCTTTCTTGTGTATAAATATAACATATTTTAATCATTATTTCAACCTTTTTGTTTAAAAACAGATTATTTTGCAACTTTTAGGTTGACAATAATATATTTATAGTGTATATTCAACTTATAAGTTGCATTTTAAAACATTTTACAACTTATTAATTGCTCTTTGACAATTACATAGAGTTGGAAATCGCCGATATGCCGACTCGTTAAATAAGTACAAGGCTTAACCCTATTGGTACGGGAGTTGTGGATAATCTAAAATCCTCCTTAGATATATGGCTAATAACTATATATACATCCTAAAAGGGAGTTGTTGGTAACACTAAAACCATCACTATAAAACAGAAAGAGAGGCGAATTAATGACTGCAAAAGAAACATTAACTTTAATATCAAAACAATGGTGTGATTTAGAAGATTTACGAAAACTTACAGGACTAGGTAAAAATAATGCTATTAAATTAAAAAAAGAGATTAAAACCTTACTAGAAGATAAAGGTTATCAATTACCTAGTAAACTACTTCCAATGAACGAAGTTGTAAGTTATTTAAAAATCAATATTGCATATCTTCAAAAAATGGCTAAAGAGGTTGTTAACTGATGAGAGGTGTAAGAAATGAAAACTATAAGTGAGATGAGAAAAAGTTTCACAAAAAAAGACTTCATCGTTGATAACTTAATAAAGTCCAAAGGGTTATATTGTCTTGTTGCAAGACCTAAAGTTGGTAAGTCACTATTAGCACTACAACTTGCCAACTCTATTGCAACAGGACAACCATTTCTAGGATTTAGAACTACTCCATCTCCTGTCTTATATATTAGCACAGAAATGGATTACACGCAAATTATGAGTCGAATTGATAAAATGCAACTACAATTTGATGATAGTAATTTTGCTTTAATAGAACAAAGTCCTAACGAAAGAAAACTAAACCTTATGGACTTACAATTAGATTTTCAAACTTTTGCTACTGACTACAATGGTAGATTTGTAATCATTGATATGTTTAGTGGTATTGATATGAATAATGGCTATGACTTAAATAATTATCAAGATATGGGACAATATGTAATTCCAAAGTTTAGAGAGATTTGTAAAAAATATAATTTTACTATCTTGCTTATTCATCACTTAAATAAAAACAATACTTCTCTTGGTAGTACTGCTATTGATGGCTCTGTTGATGGTAAGATAACCTTAAAGCAAGATATTAATATTAAAAATAAAATTATATTCACTTATGAAAGTAGAGATTATGAGGGATTAGATCTAGTTCTAAAAAGAAATGATAATCTAATATTTAAGTTATCAGAAGTTGAAAGTGAGGACTTAAATTACAATATATTAACCTTTCTAAATTATGCAATAAAACAAAAAGAATTTACCTTTACTGCTTCGGACATAACAAGTAAGTTGAACTTACCTATTACTCCATCTGTATTTGGTAAATTATTAAATAATAATATTGATAATTTAGAAAAAGAAGGACTTTATATAGAGCAAAAAAGAACTTCTAATGAAAGAACATATACTGCAATATATAAAGAACCTACTTATGAAAACGAATAGTTTTCATAAAGTTTTTGTAACTTTTTTCTAAAAAGTTAGTAAAAAATGAACGAGGTACGTTTTGTTGAAACGTGAGTTTCAATGAAAGTAGCGATAGTGAATATTTTTACATTTTTTAAAGTTACTTTAAAAAATTATTTAAAGAATAAGTATCTTGTAGATAGTTATTCTTTAATCTTGTTTGTAGCGAATACCTTTACATAAGTTTAGGTATTCTGCGAAGAACAAGACATGGGGTTTTTAGGGAACTCCCTAAACTCACGAGTGGGCTATGCCCTAGTGAGATAGGTCATAAATGACCTTTTAAGAGAAAGGAGGAACATTTATTGTATGATGGAAAACAAGTAGTACGAGTAGAAACAAAGTTCAAACAAAAAGATTTATATAACATTGGTATTGAAATGAAAGATAGAAAAGGTACAGGTAATTATGATATTGAAAGGCGTGAGTTCAATGTAGAATATATATCTATGAGCGAAAGAAACCTGTATCAAGAAGTAAAACAAACCTTAAAGAAAAGAAATATAGAATATCTAAATAAAGCTTCCACTAACCTATTAAATGGAATTACCTTTACAAGTGGAACAGAGTTTTTTGAAGCTCTAGGTATGAAGTTTATAGATAGTGGTAGAACTTATAAAACAGGAAATAAAAAAGGACAAAGTGTAAAAGTTCCTTATATAAAATCTAAAGAAGATATACCACAAACTGTTAGTTATTTCTTTGACTCTTGTATGGAGTTTCTTAAAGATTATGTTGGAGAAGAAAATATTATATTAGCTCAAATACATTATGATGAAGATACTCCTCACCTACAAGCATATTTTCTACCAATTGTAAACGAAGTAAAAAGAAAATGTTACGTCAAAGATAAAAATGGAAACGTCATTAAAGAAGAAGTTAAAAATAAAAATGGTAATACTACACTAGTTCCTAAAATATTAAGAGATGAAAAAGGTAAAATCGTTTATGAGAAAGTTAAAGGTAACTTTTTAAATAACGACCAGTTTTGGAAACAACGAGGAGCTCAAAACTCTTATGCTAAATTACAAAACTCTTTTCATAAGTTTATTACAGAACGAGGTTTTAATTTAGATAGAGGTAATATTGGAGCTAATGTAGAACACAAGACTAAATTAGAGTTCCAAATAGAGGAAAATAAGGCTGAATTAGAGCTTTTAAATCAAGAAAAGGAAAATACCTTAAAAGTGATAGAAAACTCTAAAAATGCCCTTATAGAGTCCAATAAAGCCATTAATAAAGATATATTAAATCCTAAAAAAACTATTGTTGGTTATAACTCTAATGACGTTCAAAAAATCGTAGAATATTCTAAAGGTTTAGAGCAAGTTAATATCTTTCAGCAAAGTGAAATTAAGAATAAAGATTTAACTATAATGAAATTATCTAAAGAAAATACCAGTTTTAAAAACAATGAAGAAATTATTAAGCGAGATAAAATTATTACCGAGCAAAAGGCTACTATTAAAGAACAAAGTAAAGAGATTAATAAATTAAAAGGTATTGTTAATATTTTAAATAATAGTATTGATAATCTAAAAGAAAAACTTGAAGTTGAAGTTAATAAATGGAAAAAACTATTTAAAAAAATGTGTAAAGCTATTGATAAGCTACTAGATAGAGAGCCTAAAGATTATGTTGAAGATTATGAAAATCTAGCTGATGCTATTAATTATGATTACTATGATTATGACAATAGAAAAGAGAAAGACAAAGACAAAGATGATTATGAAATTGGTTTATAGAAATATTAAAATAAAAAGATTTTAAGAAAGGACGTGATTATTATAGCTGTATTACAAGTAAAGCCTAAAGAACAAACTAAAGATGGTAGAAAATGGATTTTTCAAGTTTATTATAAAGGATTAGATGGACTAAATAAAAAGTATCGTTCAAGAAAATATATGACGAAGAAAGAAGCACAAGAAGCTGAAAGGCAGTTCCTTTTATCGCTCGATCAGAATATAAATCATAAAGATATGACTTTTAAAGATTTATATTTATCTTTTTATGATTATCAAAGTGATAAAGTTAGAGAAAGTACAATAAAAACTTATAGAGATAGAGTTAAGTATTTACAGTATTTCGATAATATAAAATTAAAGGATTTTAATATTAATCATTTTGAATTATGGAAGAAAGAAATTAATAAATTACCTCTAGCTACTTCTTATAAAAATGATTTATTTAAGTTTATAAAAGCAATATTAAATTATGGTAGCAAATGGTATGATTTTAATTTTACTCCAGTATATAATAAAATGACTAACTTTACTAATCCTAATGAATTGAAAAAAGAAATGCTATTTTTTACTATTGATGAGTTTAATCAATTTATATCAGTTGAAGATGATATAATGTTTAAGCCCCTATTTGAAACTCTTTATTATATGGGACTTCGTAAAGGAGAATTAAGAGGCTTACAATGGAAAGATATAGATTTTAAAAATAAGATAATGAGAATATATAAACAAATACCATCAATTTATAGTATGGATAACTACAAATTAAGTCCATTAAAAACACAAAATAGTAATCGTGACTTACCTATCAATGATTTACTACTAGCTGATTTAAAAAGGTTATACGATTATAAAAAAGAGTTTAAAAACTTTTCTCAAGAGTGGTTTGTTTTTGGTAATGATTTACCTCTTACAAAAGACTCTATTAGAAGTAGAAAAAATAGAAATTGTAAATTAGCACAGGTAAAGCAAATAAGAATACACGACTTTAGACACTCCTGTGCTTCTTTCTTAATAAATTATGGTGCTAGTATTACTCTAGTAGCCAAGTATTTAGGTCATACTAAAATTGATGAAACACTAAATACCTACTCTCACATGTATCAAAATAAACTTGAAGATATAGTTAAGCTCATAAATAAAAACAATAGTATTTTACTAGCTGAAAGAGAAAGAGAAAAAGAAAAAAATACTATTGATAATAATAATATAACTAATGAAAAAAATGATATAGAAATATGTCTATAAACGTAAAATAATGGTAAGTTTAATCGCTTACCATTATTTTTTTATGTATTTTAGCACCTAAATAGCACCTAAAATATTTTTAAAGGCTTAAAATCCTTATAAAATAAACAAAAGCGGAGCCTTTCGGCTCCTTCAGGGGGTTCGGTTGAATATAAATCCACACTTAGATAGTGGACTATATCACCATGATAAGCAAAAAACTTATCATGTACATTAATCATATCTAAAAATTTCCAACTTGTCAATTTGATTTTGAAAATTTTAGAAAAATTTTACAATTAGCTATGTATAATTGTTCCAATAAGTCTTAACTTATTAGCATCAGTTTCTTTATCTAGTAAGTATTCTAGCGAATCTTCTCTTGCTTGTAACAATATTTTATAATCTGCTTTCAAATCTGCTATTTTAAAGGTCATATCACCACTTTGTTTAGTTCCAAATAAATCTCCATGTCCTCTAAGTTTAAAATCTTCTTCACTAATTTCAAAACCATCATTAGTATTTTCCATAATCTCAAGTCTTTTCGTATCATTATCACT
>CALVIV010000044.1 GCA_944331935.1 uncultured Bacilli bacterium
GTTATGATGTCTTTTTTTGGTATAAAAAAGAATGCTGAAAATTTACTCAGCACCCTTTAATGTCGAAGAACCGTTATTTCTCTTCCTCCTATTGATTATTATCTCCCTTATTTACTAATAAATAAGACATCTAATTCTTGAATTAGATGCAGCCCAAATCACTTTTGAAAGCATCTATTCTTATTGCAAATTTCTTTGCTAAATACATAGTATCATAATTTTATATTAACATCAATATATCAGTATGAAAATTATTTAAATACAGTTTTAACACCTAAATACTCTGGAAAATATTTTCTTGCCATATCAGTATATTTAGGATTAATTACTAAATCATACTCCCCAACTAATTCAACAACTTCACCACCAAAGTTCTTTTTATAGTTGTATGAGTTTTTTAATTTATTATTAGAATCAGTAATATCACCAATTTCATATAAATTATAATACTTATAACCATTATCAATTGCATACTTAATCATTTCATAATGAAGAGTATAAGAAGCATCTAACTTATTAAATTCATCTACTATACCACCATTTAATGCTACGACTTCATTACTTGTAGTTATAAACATATAAATACCCATACTAACATCATCACTACATTTAGAAAAGTATTCTTTTAAACTTTCTAATCTTTTAATCTCTTCTTCATCTTCAAGTTCTTTATCAATAAAATATTCCTCTGTCATCTTTGAATTATGATAGTTATTTATTCTAGTTTCCTTCTCTTTATTAACATCTAAAATCATCTTATCAATATTACTAATAACTTCATCTTGCTTAAAATAAACTTCCTTAAACTGAATATTTCCGTCAAAGGCTTGTTTTAAATCCTCATAAAAAGTTCTTGTTGGTACAACAGTATTATACTTTTTAGATTCCTCATTGATAATATCTATAAACTTATCTATATCTTTAAAATCAAAATCACGTACTTTAAATCCGAGTCTTTCGTTTCTTCTAACTGTCTGTCTAGCTTTAGGACTAAAATTCTTAAAAACGTTATCAATATTTTTATCTTTTAAATTAATTCTACTAAGCCATTTAGGTTGTATTCTATCATTAACTCTAATAAAGTTAGCATGTGCTAAATTAACTTCTACAAAGTCATTATTAACTCCACCATCTATTATATTTCCATCACTATCTCTATCTCTTACTAAAATATAAGGGTCAATTTTTAAAAATACACCATGCTTTTCAACTATAAACTTTTTAACTTCTTCCGTAAACTCTTTTAATAATTCTTCATTCTTATAATCAATTAAAAAACCACGTGGTGCATAGAAAATTCGCTCACCTTTTTTTCTCTCATAAGAAAGAAGTAAACTTGCCCCCACAATTTTCTCTTTAACAACTCCTCCTACATAATAAGCATGAAATTTATCTCCTTCCATAAATCTCCCCCAAGAACTTGTTTGTTGAAAACTACCTAAGGGGTGATTAAGAGCATAACCATCAAACTCTTTTTTTGTTAATTCTCTAAGTTCCATTAAATCACCTCAATCTTCTTTAATTATACAAGTTACTTTAAAACTTTTCAATAATATGGTATTATATTTAAAGAAATCGGAGGACGTAAAATGGCAAAAACAAAGACAAAGACAAAGAAAAATAAAGAACTAAAACAAAACTCCTTTTTAAATGGAGCTTTTATCGCAACCCTTGGAATAGTAGGTAGTAAAATACTAGGTATGCTTTATGTAATACCATTTTATGCAATTATAGGAGGGCAAGGTGGAGCCTTATATGGTTATGCCTATACAATCTATAATTTATTTCAATCTTTAAGTTGTGCCGGTATTCCTAATGCAATTAGTAAGATAATTAGTGAATATCAAACCCTAGGTTATTATAATGCTAAAGAAAAAGCCTTTAAACTAGGTAGACGACTTGCCATTATCATGGGCTTTACTATCTTTATCATTCTTTTCATCTTCGCTCCATCAATTGCCAAAGCTATTCTTGGAGACCTAGAAGGTGGTAATACCTTATCAGATGTAACCATGGTAGTAAGAGTAATCGCTACTGCTATCCTTATTGTACCAACTCTAAGTATTTATAGAGGTTATTTAGAAGGGCATAAATTTATAACACCACCATCAATTAGTCAAGTAATAGAACAGTTTGCAAGAGTAATAGTAATAGTAGCAGGTAGTTTCCTTGCTATCAATGTTTTTCACTTGTCTTTACAAACAGGAGTAGGTATCGCTGTATTTGGTGCGACCGCTGGTGCCATAGTCGCTTATTTCTACTTATTAGATAAAGTTAGAAATAACAAAAAGCAATTACATGAGAAAGCTCTTGATGTTGATGAACCCGTAATTAAAACCAAAGAAATATTAATAAAAATATTTTGGTATGCCCTACCTTTCATTATGATTGACGTCTTTAAATCATGTTATGACTTTATTGACATGACAACTATTGTCAAGACTATGGTAAATGATATTGGTTATACAACTGCCCAAGCTGAAAACATTATGAGTGTAATCTCTACTT
This sequence comes from uncultured Bacilli bacterium, assembly GCA_944331935.1. Lineage (GTDB taxonomy): Bacteria > Bacillota_I > Bacilli_A > RF39 > UBA660 > Onthousia. The sequence goes on from CALVIV010000044.1 coordinate 2,509, forward strand.
GGGGTAATAAGATAAATATGATTATTGTTTCTATCTCAACTGGTATTATTGTAAGTTTAATTCCAAACCTTACATCCGCTTCGGTAAAAAAAGATAAAAAAGATATTCATCATAAAATAAATCAAACTTTACAAGTATTACTATTCATATCAGTTCCAATGACTTTAGGCCTATCATTCTTAGCAGACCCAGTTTGGGAAGTATTCTATGGTAACAATAGTGAATATGGTGCCATTATAATTAGATACTTTGTCTTTGTCGCTTTAACAATCTCAACTTATACAGCCTTAGTATCAATTGTCCAAGTATTAAAATATTATAAAGAAGTTTTAATATCTTTAGTAGTAGGAGTAGTAATTAAATTTGTTTTAAATGTTCCTCTTATTAATCTTTTCCATAATTTAGGCTTTGTTCCTGTTTATGGTTCTATAACTGCAACGATATTAGGTTATGCCGTAGGTATAGTTTTATGCTTAATCTTCCTAAGAAGAAAATGTGGTGTAAGTTACATGCCAACAGTAAAACTATTAGGTAAAATAATTTTAGCAGATATCGCCATGCTAGCAGTACTTTTCGTATTAAAACTATTCATACCAATCTACACCTCATCAAGATTATTAAATATTCCAATTATCGCCATCTATGCCATTATTGGTATAGTAGTATATTTCTTTGTATCTCACAAATTTAATTTAATAGAAGAAGTATTTGGGAGCACAATAATAAATAAGATAACTAGTAAATTTAGGAGGAAATAAAATGACTTTAAAAGAAATAGATGTTAAGACATTTGAAAGTTATGCAAAAAAGAGTCCCTACAGGACTTTTATGCAAACAGAAGAAGTAGGTAAACTAAGAGAATTAAATGGTTGGACATCTTACTACTTAGGCCTATATGATAATGACAAACTAGTTGGAGCGACTCTTCTAGTAGGTAAGAAAAGACATTTTAACAAATATGAGTTTTATGCTCCACGTGGACCTTTAGTAGACTATACTGATGAAAAGACGCTATCAACATTTTTAAAACTACTAACAGACTTCGTCAAAAAACATAATGGTTATGTTCTAAGAATTGACCCTTATGTACCTTACAAAGAACGTAATGGTAAAGGAGAAATAATTAAAGATGGTTATGATAATACAAATATTGTAAATACTATTTTAAATACAGGCTTTACTAGTGTTCCTTATGATGATAGAGAACAAGTAACCTATATGTATGCTCTAGACACCAAAGATAAAACAGAAGATGAGATAATGAAAAATATGAAACCTCATACTAGAAACTTGATTAGAAAAAATATTAAAAATGGTGTAGAGATAGTAGAATTAACAAAAAATGACTTAGATGAATTTTATAAAATAATGCAAAGTACAGGTTCAAGAAAAGGCTTTGATATTAGAAATATAAACTATTATCAAAATATGTATGATTTATTTAGTAAGAAAAACGAAATAAAATATTTAGTTACTAAACTAGATTTATCTAAATATATTAAAATGTTAGAGGAAGAGAAGAAATCTAATATAGATAAGAAAAATAAACTAAGTGATAATAAAAATAATGATGGTAAAAGAAAAGCTTTAGATGAGACTATTAATGGTCTTGATAAAAAGATAAATCTTGCCAAAGAAGAAAGAGAAAAGTATGGAGATGTTATCACTTTATCAGGTTCTATGTTTATAATGACTAAGAGAGAAGTAATATATCTATCTAGTGGTAACTATGAAGAATTCTTATCTTATAATTCACAGTACTTAATTCAGTGGGAAATGATTAAATATGCTATTGATAATGGTTATGATAGATATAATTTTTATGGAATACCTAATACTTTTGATGATAAAAATGATAAAGACTATGGTATCTATGAATTTAAAACAGGTTTCAATGGCTATATAGAAGAGTTAATTGGTGAATTCGAAATAAAGACATCACCTATCTATTACTTAATAAAATTAATTCATAAGATAAGACATTAAGGAGTACTATGGAAAGTAAAAATTTAAATGAACAATTAAAGGAATTAGAAGAAATACTATATAAAAATGAAACTTTAAAAGAAGTATTAAAACGTTTAGAAAAATCTAATTTAAAAAACTATTATGTAGGAGCAGGATGTATCAATCAAACAGTCTTTAACTATCTTCATGGTTTTAGAATAGATGCAAATATAAATGATTATGATATTGTTTATTATGATGAAGATACGTCTTATGAAAAAGAAGATATAGTTATTAAATATATAGAAGACTTGTTAAGTGATTTAAATATAAAATTAGATATAAAAAACGAAGCAAGAGTATATATATGGTATAACGAAAAGTATAATAAACAAATAAAACCATATACGAGTTTAGAAGATGCTATTTCAAGATAGGGAACCACTATAACATGTATTGGAGTAAGACTAGAAGATAATAACTTAATAGTAGATGCTCCCTATGGACTTAATGATTTGTTTAATATGATAATAAGGCCTGTAAAAATAGATTTTAAAGAAGAGGATTATATAAGAAAAGTAAATAAATGGAAAAAGAACTGGCCAAAATTAACAATAATACCTTGGGATAATAAATGAATAGGAGGAAAAATATGGATGATTTAGAATTTATGGAAAAGTTTAAACCAAAAGAAAGATGTATAAAAGATTTTAAATATTGGATAGTATGTATAAGAGAAAGTCAAACAACTTTAGGCTCTGCTGTTATATTATTAAAAAGACAAACAGAATCCGTTGGAAACATTTTAAAAGAAGAAGCAGCAGAATTTCCTTCTGTAATAAACTGGTATGAAAAAACTTGTAAAGAAAAGTTTAGTGCTATTAAGTTTAATTATCTAGTAATGATGATGCATGACAACTTTGTCCATTATCACGCTTTTCCAAGATATGATAATGATATAAAAATATTTAATGAAAGTTGGCATGATGAAGATTGGCCTATGGCTATAGATTTTAAAAAGAAAAAAATTATTGATGAAAACAAATTACTAGAAATATTAAACTATATGTCAAATTAAAACAGGAGGACTTATGATTTATCCAGAATTTCTAAAAGAAAAAGATACTATTGGTGTAACTGCACCTTCAGATGGAATTACTGATGAAGTTAAACTTAAAAGATTAGATAATGCCATTAAAAACTTTAATAGTCGTGGCTTCAATATAAAAGAAACACCTAATGTTAGATGTAGTATCAAAGGCAGAAGTAGTACTAGTAAAGAAAGAGCAAGAGAACTAGATGAACTTTATAAAGATAAAGATGTTAAAGCAATTATATGCGCAAGTGGCGGAGACTTTTTAGTCGAAATGCTAAGTGAGTTAAACTTTAATGTTATTAAAGATAATCCTAAATGGTTACAAGGAAATTCTGACCCAACAGGACTATTATTTACAATTACAACTAACTTAGATATTGCAACACTTTATGCTGATAATTTTGGATGCTTTGGAATGGAGCCTTGGCATGAATCATTAGAGAATAATTTAGAAATATTAAAGGGTAATATCATAGAACAAACAAGTTTTTCTAAATATGAAAAAGGATTTAAAGATTATATAACAGGAAAAGAACCATATGAACTTACTGAAAAAGTCTATTGGAGAAACTTAAACAATGAAGATGCTATTAACATAAAAGGTAGAATAATAGGAGGATGTCTTGATATAATTGCCGATTTGTTTGGTACTAGATTTGATAAGACTAAAGATTTTATAGAAAAGTATAAAGATGATGGTATTATTTGGTATTTAGATATTTGTGAATTAACAGGAGAAGTTATAGCAAGAACACTTTGGAAACTAAAAGATAATGGTTATTTTAAATATACTAAAGGAATTATTTTTGGTAGAAGTTTTATTTATAATAGTTATTATGATATTTCTTATGAAGAAACAATAAAAGAAGCCTTAAAAAATTTAAATATACCTATAATTATTAATGCTGATATAGGCCATGTTTCTCCTAGAATGACTATTATAAATGGTGCTATCACTACAATTACTTCATCTAATGGCAAAGGTGAAATAAAATTCGACTTAAAGTAAAAAAAAGTTATTCCAGTACAATGGAATAACTTTACAAAAATATAAATCTATATTATAATGTAAACAGGTGATGAATTATGCTTATAAGAGAAAAATATCTATCTAAAATAAGAGACTTTTATGATATTACTTCCTTAATTAAAATAATTTATGGTATGCGAAGAAGTGGTAAATCTGTTATTTTAACTCAAATAATAGATGAGATAAAAAATAAGGGTGTTAATGAAGAAAATATAATCTATATAAACTTTGAATCTTTAAAATATGATTTTATTAAAACAGCTAAGGATTTATACAATTATATAGAATCATTAACAGTAAATAATAATAAGTATTATGTATTTTTAGATGAAATACAAAAAGTAGAAGATTTTGAAAAAGGCATTAATTCTCTTAGAATTACAGATAAATATAGTATATTTATAACTGGTTCAAACAGTAGAATAACTTTATTAGAATTATCAACAGACCTTTCTGGAAGATATGTTAGTTTTAAAATTAATCCTTTGTCATTTAAAGAAGTAGTAGAACTAACTAATACTAAAAAAGACAAATATGAAGAACTTTTATTAGATATTTTTAAATGGGGTAGCCTACCACAAAGATTTTTATTTAAAAATGATAATGATAAAATTAACTATTTAGAAAGTGTTTATGACTCTATTATTCTAAAAGATATTGTAGAAAGACTAAATATAAAAGATATTTCATCATTTAACAAATTATTACAATATATACTAGATACAGAAGGAAAAGAATTCTCAAGAGACCATGTCATTAATTTTTTAAAACAAGAACACCATAGTATTGCAAACGATACTCTTTATAATTATCTAGAAGCCTTTACTTCAACATTTATTATGAATAAAGTAAATAGATATGATATTCATGGTAAGACTATTTTAAAAACTTTAAATAAATATTACTCTACTGATTTAGGAATTAAACAAATTAAAACAACAGGAACAGATTTAAACTATTCTATCGCTTTAGAAAACATTGTCTATAATGATTTAATAGGTAAGAATTATAAAGTTTATATAGGTAAGACTAAAAAAGGCGAAATTGACTTTATCGCTGTAAAAAACAATAAAATTAAATACATACAAGTTTGTTATAAATTAGATAAAGAAGAAACGATAAAAAGAGAATTTGGAGCTTTTGACTGTATAGATGATGATAATGAAAAATATATTATTTCTTTAGACAAAAAAGATTATTCTAAGGATGGTATAAAACATCTAAATATCTTTGATTTTCTAATGAATGATGAGTTTTAAAAATATTAAAAGATGACCTAAAACACAGTCATCTTTTAATATTTTTAAGTTTATGATAAAGAGCATAACTAATCTTATAAGCATGATACCAGAAAGGACTAATAATAAGGTCAAATTCCCCAATTAATTCTACTACTTGACCACCAAAACTCTTCTTAAATAGATAAAGTCCAAGTAAAGGATTACTTTCACTAAAGTCACCTGTGATACCATAGAAGTTATATGTATCATAGCCATGTTCTATAGCATACTTAACCCCTGCAAAGTGAAGAGTATAAGCAGATTGAAAACTCATAAGTTCAGCTTTAGAACCTCCATAAAGTGATAATACTTCCTTGCCATAAATTAAGAATAAAATTCCTCCAAGTATTGGCTTTTTACCATACTCATCTTTCATATCTTTAGTTTTTTCAATATTCTTTTGTAGTCTCTTAATTTCACTTTTCTCAAATTCTTGTTTACTATAATATTTCTTCTCATTCATAGGTTTACTTTTATCTTCATATTGTTTTTTTCTTTTTTTAATAGATTCTTCTAAAGCTTCTATCTCTTTTTTCGTATTCTCTATCTCTTCATCAAAGTCAATCTCGGCAATTAAGATTTTTAAAATACCATCATCATGTAAACTATCCCACATATTCTCATAATATGATAAAGGTCTATCAATAAATTCTCTACGTTCACCCGTATGTTGCATAATATCTTTAAATATAGGTAACTCATCCCTTGTTATTTCCCGCACTCTTACACCAAGTCTTTCATTTTTTCTTAGAATCTGTCTTGTCTTAGGGTCCATATCCTTCATAACCTCATCAATATTTTTACCCTTAACTGTAATAGTATGCATCCATCTAGGTTGTAGGGAGTCCTGCATTAAATTAAATCCAAAATGTTTATAACCTAACTTCTTTAAATTATCAACAGTATCACTATTATCTATACCATCTTTAACTAAATCACCATTAATATCTCTTTGTTTATACATAACATAAGGGTCTATCTTAATAAAAATACCACCTTTATTTTTAACAAACTTCTTAACTTCTTCTGTAAACACTTTTAATAAATTATAGTCATGATAATCTATTAAAAAGCCTCTAGGTGAATAAAACATATACTTCTTAACAATAGGAACACACTTTGCAAGAAGTAAAGCCGCTCCCTTTATTTTATCTTCATCATATAAACCTATTACATAATGATGCCATCCATTATGTTCTTTTAATTTAGCCCAGCCCTTAGTCTGATGAAAAGTCGCTTCATCAGTAGTTAAAGCAAAGTTCTCTAATTCTTCAAAACTAATCTCTTTTAATTTCATCATTAAGTTCCTTCTTCTTTCTTTTTTTAATCATATTTCTATAAATTGGTACTAACTTTGTAAAAGCAAAGTAATAGATTGGTTTAACAACATAGTCAAACTCACCCATAAACTCAACATAGTCCCCACCGAATTTCTTTTTAAACTCATGTAAACCAAGTCTTGGATTATCTTTAGATAAATCCCCAATCGTCCCAAACTGATCATATATTTTTAATCCTCTATCTTTACAGAATTTTAAATGTTCAAAGTATGTATGATAATTAACATAAGTTTCTGTTAAGATATTATGATTACCTGCATATAAAACCCAAGCTTTATCTCCATATTCTATTATCATATGGGCAGATAAAGTAACTTCTTCTCCATATTCTTTTAAATAGTTATTATATTTCTCTACTTCTTTTTCAAGATTTTCTTTTTGTCTTGTAAACTCCTTAAGCTTATTTTTTGCACTCTTAGACATATTCTCTTTAGGAAGTTCATCTATCTTTTTATTAACTTCATCTAAATCATTCTCTAATACCTCTAAGCTATCTTTGATATTAACTTTCCCCAAAAACAAAGTCGCTTTATTATCCTCATTAAATAGCCTATATAAAGTCTTATAATAATCTATCCCATAAGAAACAAAATCCTTCCTTGACTCTGTTAACATCATTAAATGATAAAAAGTAGGCAAATCCTTTTCTGTTCCTATTTCTACTTTCGTCTTAAGCTTAAGAGACTTGGCAATTCTTTGTTTTGTTGTCTTTGAAAAATGACTCTCTATCTCTTCCATAGACTGATTTAAATCAATCCTAAAAGTATACCTAGGTTGTGCACTCTCAAAATTCTTAGTAAAGCCCATATGTTTATAACCTAATCTAAGTAATTCATTATAAATCTTCTTATCTTTAGATTCAACCTCGCTAACTTCACCTTTATAATTTTCCTTCTTCCAAATAATATCAGGGTCAATCTTTACGTAAATTGCCTTTTTTCTTTTCGCAAACTTTACAACCTCTTCTGTAAACTTATCAAGTATTTTTTTATCGTTAAAGTTAATTACATAACCTCTTGGGGCATACAAATAACATAATCCTAAAGGTAAACTTTTTTTTAAAAGTAAAGTTGCCCCTACAATTTTGCCATTATCATCAAGTCCTAAATAATAAGGAGTAAGACCTCTTTCTTTCTTAGATAATTGTCCCCAATCATAAGACTGTAAAAAATGGCTTTTATAAGGATTAGTCTTTACAAATTTTTCATATTCATTTTTTTCTAAAACTCTTAATTCCATATGGTCACTTCCTATATAAAGTATAATTTATTTAACTATAACTGTCAATTTTAGTATGCCCAAAATTTTTTTCTCTAACAAAAAAAATAAAAGAGCCTAAGCTCTTTACATCATATATTTATCATTACTATTACCATAACCAGTAGATTGACTATCGTAGTTTCTTGGACTAATCATAGATGATTCAATTCTATTAACCCTATTTTCTAATCTTCTCATTTGTCTTTCAAGTCTATTAACTTGATTTTCTAGACTATTAAGTCTTTGATTCATATTATTAGAGTTTTGCCAACCTCCCATATTAGGATTCATTGGCCACATAGGCATACCTTGATTCATATATTTTTCCTCACTTTCAAGATATTATATTCAAAAGATTATTTATTTATGATAAAATATGCTATATGACTTGGAGGTTTATTATGCGTTTAAGAAATGTTAAAGATAAAGAAGAAATACTAAATAATTGTAAATATTTAATTAAAAATCCTGAAGACTATAAAGGAAAATGGAAAGAACTATTTAATAATGATAATCCTATCTATATTGAAATAGGTATGGGTAAAGGTAAATTTATTCTAGAAAATGCCCTTAAATACAAAGATATTAATTATATAGGAATAGAAAAGTTTGATAGTGTTATGGCAAAAGCGATAAAAAAAATACCCGATGACTTAGATAATTTAAAACTAATTAGAATGAATGCTCTAGATATAGATAAAGTATTTTCTAAAGAGATAGATTTAATCTATTTAAACTTCTCAGACCCATGGCCTAAGACAAGATGGCACAATAGACGGTTAACTAGTAAAATATTTTTAGATAAGTATGATACATTATTTAAAGATACTAAAAGAATAGAAATGAAAACTGATAATGAAGATTTATTTATCTATTCCCTTGAAACTTTAAGTAGTAATGGCTATGCCTTAAGTGATATCTCATTTGACTATCATAAAACCCATACTGATATAATTATGAGTGAATATGAGATGAGTTTTAATAAAATAGGGAAAAATGTCTATCATCTTTTTGCACAAAAGAAGGTTAATTTAAGTTAGGAAATCCGAAAATGATATCCGAATTTATTAATTGATAAGCAACAAAGGTTAACTTTGTT
>CALVIV010000045.1 GCA_944331935.1 uncultured Bacilli bacterium
TTAATTATGAAGTCTTCTGTATGCTAAAGTAGTACCAGCAAATCCAACAACAGTTAATCCTAAGAATAGTAAGATACCATCACTAGTTTCAGGATTTTCTTCATTACTAACTTCTTCAGTTACTTCTTCTGGAGTAGTTGGTTCAACTGGATCAGTTACTTCAATATTAGGAGTATATTCTTCTCCTTCAAATGTTGCACCTTGTTGTAATTCATTACTTTGATATTTAATTTCATTAGTAGCATCTGTTACAACAGCAGTATTACCATTTACTAATACTTTGTCAGTAGTAGTTTCTTTATTTTCAATAATAAAACCTGTAGTACCATCATTTTCATCATCTGCAAAACGAATAACATTTTCAGTAACATCAGAATTTAGTGTACCATTCATAACGATACTTGGTTGATTATTTGAAGCAGCTAGATTTACTGATTTTGATACTTCAATACCATTATTAGCACCTTCTCCATTAGTACCTAAAGATAAACTAATAATTTCAACAGTACCACCATTAAGTAAAACTGCACCATAACGACAATTATCAATTCTAACATTTTCTAAACTAACATAACCGCCATCATAAGCTTGAACACCATATTTTTGAGAATCAACAAGTGTTAAGTTCTTAAGATGAATATTACCTCCAGCTAATGCAGTTATAATAGAATGATTTTGTCCTTCTAAATCTTCATTAGTTACATCATCATCACGCCATCCAGTAATAGTAATACTATCATTAGCACCTTCAATAGTTATTTCTTTGTTAGATGTAATAATATCATTGTTATCATCTAATTTTATTGATTGTGTTAATGTTATAGTATCCCCTGGATTAGCATTACTAATAGCATCTTTTAAATCTTGTTTAGTTGCAACTTCTTTAGCATCTACATTCATTACTCCAAAAGTAAAGAATGCAACGAATATAGTAGCAAAAAAACTAATTTTTTTCATCATACATCCTCCTTCGTTTTTTCTAGATAAGTAGTCTCACCTTATCCGTATTACAAGCATACTAAATTCTTAGACTTAAGTCAATCTCCTAAAATAATATTTTTTGAACCGGCTTTATATACTCATATATCAAAATATTAATTTGACACTTTTTTACCTAGTTTCTCTTTTTATTAACTTAGCATGCATAACTACTCTATTACCAAAATTATCTTTACAAGTAGATAAAGTAAGTATTTTATCATTAGTGTTAACTGTTGCAGAAAAGTCTACTTCACTTCTACTTTTCATAGTATTTAAAAACTCCCCATAAGCTTCATCACTATTAAAACTAGGTGTTATATAATAACTTTCTTTAGGAATAGTATAAACACTAAATACTTGCCACATAGTGTTTTCTGTAGGAGTAGATAGTCTTATAATATGATTTTCTTTATTTGTATACCAAGAACTATTTAATATATTTTTTAAACTTCCAAACATAGAACCAGTTAATCTACTATGAGCATAAAGAATAGTATTTTGATTAAAATTAACAGGATCATTACGATAATCCATAAAAACCCAACCTGCTTCATTTTTAGAGCCATCAAAAGCATGAGTTAAATAATAACTATTATCAGTAGTTTGGACAATAGGATAATTTATATTTGTCCCTTTTACCTCTATCCAACCTACTGTATCAGGATTTTTCTTTAGTAGTTCATTGAAATCAACTTCTAAAAGATTCATTTTGATATAATCCCAATAGTCATTAGAAGCATCTTCGGGAGGATTAACATTTTCTGTATTTTCTGTATCTTCTTTTTCTTTAATAGGAGTATTTTCTATAGTACTTTCATTTATTTTATCTATTTTTTGATTATCATTATACCAAGAATATAATTTATAAACTGAAAATAGAAAAACACTTAAAAAGAAAATAAGGAAAACAACAATAACCCATTTTTTTAATCTTAACTTTCGTTTAAACTTTTCTTTTTTACTTCTTTTTTTATTTTTACGTACTCTTTTTTGATATTTATATCTTGAAGGTGTTTTTTTGTTTTTATAATACATATTATCACTAGCTTTCTACCTATATTCTTAATTACTTATATTATATAATATAATTTAAAGAAAAGAAAGATCTATTGGTCTTTCTTATAGTCACATTTACTACATTTAATTTTGTTATCTTTTTCTACAAGCATTTCACCACAGTTTGGACATTTCTCTCCAGTAGGTTTATCCCAAAAAGCTTCTTTACACTTAGGAAAGTTACTACAACCATAGAAAGTTTTTCCACGTCTTGTTTTTCTTTCTAAGATTTTGCCATCACATTTAAGACAATTGCATATTTCTATTACTTTTTTCTCTTCTTTCTTTACATATTTACACTCTGGATAATTAGAACAAGCGACAAATTCTCCATAACGACCAGTTCTTTTAACTAGCGGACTACCACACTCTGGACACATTTCACCTGTTTCTTCGGCTTCCTTCTTCTCCATATCACTAAAAGCTTTCTTAACCCGAGGCTCAAAGACATCATAAAACTCTTTTAAGACTTCATTCCATACTAAGTTACCTTCTGCTATCTTATCAAGTTCTTCTTCCATATTTTTAGTGTATTCTACATTTATTATGTCACTAAAGAACTCTTGTAGTTTATCAGTAGTTTCAATACCAATTTCTGTTGGCACAAACTTTTTATCTTCCATTTTAACATAACCACGATCTTTAATAGTATCAATAGTCTTAGCATAAGTAGAAGGACGTCCTATTCCTAAATCTTCCATCTCTTTAATTAGTTTCGCTTCTGTATATCTTGCAGGTGGTTTAGTAAAATGTTGTTCTGATAAGATATCACTAGCTTTATAATTATTACCTTCTACAAGTTCTGGAATAATCTTATCTTCATTTTTCTCATAATCACTATATACTTTTAGATAACCATCAAAGTTTAGAATACTTCCAGTCGCTTTAAATTTATAGTTATTGTTATTAAAGATTAAAGTTGTTTGATCCATAATAGCATCGGCCATAAGCGAAGCTAGGGCTCTTTTATAGATTAGACTATAAAGTTTAAACTCATCGTTAGATAGATATTGTTTTACTTTTAAAGGTTCTCTTAAAATACTAGTAGGTCTAATTCCTTCATGAGCATCTTGTACATTTTCTGTTTTCTTAGCATGTTTAGTATAACCAATATATTTTTTACCAAAGTTCTCTTCTATATAATGAAAGGCACTACCTACAAACTCATCAGAAAGTCTAATAGAGTCAGTTCTCATATAAGTAATAAGACCAACTGTCTCAGTTCCTAAATCAATTCCTTCATATAACTTCTGAGCGATAGACATAGTCTTTTTAGCCGTAAAGCCTAATTTAGTTGATGCTTCTTGTTGTAGTGTTGAAGTTATAAAAGGAGCACGACTAGCTTTCTTTCTTTTCTTCTTCTCTATACTACTTAAATTATAATCATCTCCAAGTGCTTCTAACACTTTGTTAGCTTGGCTTGCATTATGAAGTTTAATATCATCATCTTTATATTTAAATAGACTTGCCTCTACATCTTCGATGATAGCAGTTATAGTAAAGTACTCTTCTGGTACAAAAGCCTCTATTTCTCTTTCCCTATCAACAATAAGTTTTAAGGCAACACTTTGCACACGTCCGGCACTTTTCGCTTTTATTTTAGATTGTAAGAGCTTTGATAGTCTAAAACCTATTATTCTATCAAGTATTCTTCTTGTCTCTTGACTTTTAACTAAGTTATCATCTATTTTAGTTGGATGTTTAATAGCATCAAGAACTTTATCTTTAGTTATTTCATGAAATAGGACTCTATCATAGTCTTTATCTTTAATACCTAAAGCTTCTTTTAAGTGCCAACTAATCGCTTCTCCCTCACGGTCGGGGTCGGTTGCAAGTATTACATGGCTAGCATCTTTTACATCCTTTTTTAACGCATTAATTATCTTTTTCTTACCCTTTAAAGGAACATAATTAGGTTTAAAACCATTTTCTATATCAACACCAAGTCCTAAAGGGCCACTTGTCGCTAAATCTCTAATATGACCTTGGCTTGCTACTACTTTATAATCATTACCTAAGTATTTTTCAATAGTCTTACTTTTACTAGGACTTTCCACTATCACTAAGTTTTTAGACATCTAATCCCTTCTTTCATACAATTTTATACATGAGAATTACTGCTTTGTCAACTCTAAATATTCACTAACTGGTCCATAACTTCTTCTATGTTCATCGATAATACCATATTTTTTAATCGCTTCTAAATGTTTCTTAGTAGGATAACCTTTATTATCTTTAAAGTCATACATAGGATATTTCTTATCTAACTCATCTAACATTCTATCCCTTGTAACTTTAGCGATAACTGAAGCGGCACTTATAGTAATACTTTTTAAATCTCCTTTAATAATTGAAGTTGTAGGTATATCTATATCTAGTTTCATCGCATCTATTAAAACATGTTCTATTTTGCAAGAACAATTCTTAATCGCTTCTTTCATAGCCATTTTAGTCGCTTCATAAATATTAACTTCATCTATTACTTTTTCAGAAATAATACCTACTCCTACTCCTAAAGCTTGCCTCATAATCTCATCATAGAAATATTCACGTTTTTTTTCACTAAGTTTTTTAGAATCAGTTAACCCTTCTAAATTAAAATGCTCTGGTAAGACAACACATGCAGCGACTACAGGTCCTACTAAAGGGCCACGTCCAACTTCATCAACTCCAGCGATAAAGTTAATCCCTTTTTCTCTTAACTTTCTTTCAAAATAATAGTTATCATTTAAACATACTTTCAGTTCTAATTCTTTAATTAGTTTTTTATCTTTAGGTCTATTTAATCTTTTCTTTATCTCTAAACAGTCCTCTAATGATAAAAATCTATAACCATTAATTATAACTATGTCCTGATATTCATATAAGTTATAACTTATCTCAAAGCAATCTTTATATTTTACTTCGATACCAAAGGTTCCTATTCTTGTAGGCCAATCTATCTTTTCATAAAATTCTTTAGAACAAGTAAGGTCTATATCAGTTGTTTCTTCTATAATGTCTTGAACTACTAAACTTGCCCCACTAATTACTATATATTTATCTTTTGGTAAATCTATTTTTTCTAATTCTTTAAATATTTCATCTTTTGTCATAAACTACATCCTTTACTAATTACTACTTCTATATATTATTAACTGAATAATAAAATATTTTTGCATGATTTGTAATATATTGATAGTTTTCTTTATTATTTCTATTATTTTCTAAAAAACTTATAACTATAGATATATCATCAGCATCTTCCATTATAATCATAACCTCTTTACCTATGTTTAACTGTTCGGCCATAATTTTTTCATTTAACATACTAGGTATAAAGATATAAAAATCTACATCAATATAACTACCACTATCTTCGCTTAAAACTACTCCATTTTTTCTATTAGTAAATACTCTAATAATTTGATATAAAAGATTATAACTACTACTACAAACATAAATATTTAAGTTAGGAAACCTATCAATTACCTTTTTTACTTCTTCGGTATAACTTAAATTATTTGATACTACTTTCTCATAATCTTCTATAAGTATGGCTTCATTTAAAGGAAGCAAATTAATGATAATTTTTTCTTTAAAGTTATTTAACATAGTAAGAGCATCTTCTAATGTTAAGATATCATAATATGTTAATTCATTTAAATTATTGTTTTGAATTGTATTAATAGTTATTTTATTAGTAGTTACACGTGAAAAAACTAATACTTTCTTATCTTTAGTCATAACTACATCTAGCATAACTCCAGTAAGTCCTTCTAGACTGTTAACAGATTCAATAAAGGTCTTATTATTATATAAATTACTCTTATGAGCGATAATTTTCATAATAAAAACCGTCCTTTCTTCTATAGAATATGTAGAAAGGACAGTTAAATTAACTTAATTTTGCTTTTATTTTATTAGAAACTTCTTTCATATCACATCTACCTTTAATTTTAGGTGTAATTATTTTCATAACTTTACCCATATCTCTAATCGTAGAAGCTTCCACTTCTTTCATTGCATTTTCTATAATTTCATTAATTTCACTTTCGCTTAATGGTTCTGGTAAATACTCTTTAATAATCTCTATTTCTTTATCTAAATCTTCTACTAAATCAGTTCTTCCTGCTTTACTAAACTCTAATTTAGACTCTTCACGAGTTTTTAATTCTTTAGCAAGAACATCTATAACTACTTCATCAGTAATTTCAATTTTCTTATCAATTCTTTCTTTATCAATAGATGCCTTAATCATTCTAATAACAGAAAGTTTAAACTTATCTTTCTCTTTCATCGCTTTAATCATATCATTCTTAATTCTTTCAAACATAAACTAATCCTCCTTATTTGCAACTACTTCTTTACTTGTTAAATAGTAATTATTTTTATCTTTAGTAAAGGTAAAATTATAAGTATCTTCTACTGTTCCAAATACTCCATCTAGAACTTCTACAGTTAAGATAATATTTCCATCATCATCTTTACTAGCATTTTCTAACTTCATATTTATTGGATCTACATTAACTTCTTCATCTTTAGTATATATAGCATATCCATCCATTACTTCATCGTAAAAAGCATAATGGTTATGATCTATTTCAAATGATGTTGGTGTTATCGTAATATCGGGCCCATAAATATCTTTAACAGCCTTCTCTATATCCTTACTAGGAATAAAGTTGACAATGCCTTCACAACTATAACCTGTAGTATCGTCATTTGTATTGACAGCATCACAATTAGTAGATTCACTAACATCCATATTTTTATATCCATAATATAACATTATTTTAGGGCTCATAACATCAAGGGATTCTATATCATTATAGGCAATCTTTTCATATAATGCTTTAACTTCCTTATCTTTGGTAGAAATACTATTATCAGGACTATTATTTAATTTTTTATAGGCAAAGATAACACCACCGATTATTAATTCTAATACGACAATTGCAATTACAACTTTTATCCATGTATTATTTTTTTTCAAAATAACACCTCCTATATTTTCTTCTTCTTAATAAAGAACTTAGTATTATAAAATAAGAATATAGCCATTATTATAATATAAGCCCAAGCGATTATTGTATAAAGAATTCCACTTGTATAATTACCTACAATTGCAAGGATACTTTCTGGAATATAATTATCAATAACAGCGGCAAGGTCAGGTAAGCCTATATTATTTTTAATAAATGTTAATATTCTTAAGAAGATATCAATGATTGCAATAAAATAGACAAAGCTTGAAAATCTTCTAAAATACATTATTACTACTAATATTAATACAACTAATACCACTAAATCAATATACATATCTACAACTCCTTATTTATTAATAAAATATAAATTATACTCTTTTTCTCTACCTAAAGTAGTTTCATCTCCAT
The DNA here is from genome assembly GCA_944331935.1 of uncultured Bacilli bacterium. Lineage (GTDB taxonomy): Bacteria > Bacillota_I > Bacilli_A > RF39 > UBA660 > Onthousia. The sequence goes on from CALVIV010000045.1 coordinate 7,413, forward strand.
GTCCTGGATATAAAGTAATAGAATCATCATAAGCTTTAATCTTTTCAATAGATTTATCCATCTCTTCACTACTTCCAGTCGGAAGGTCACATCTACCAACAGTATCTCTAAAGATAAAATCTCCTACAAACATAGCATTATCATCTTTAAAGTAAAATGTTACTGAATCACTACTATGTCCTGGTGTCATTATAGGAATAAATTTAAAAGTTCCCACTTCCACTTCTTTCATATCAGTAAGATTACTCTTCTTAAAGATTTTTAATCTACGATTAGAGTTTAAAAAGTCTCTTAAGGCTCCAATATGATCAAAATGAGCATGAGTAACTAAAACTCCTATAATCTTATCATCACCAACTAATTCTTTAATATCTTTACTATCACTACCAGGATCAACAATTAGGCAAGTACCATCTTTACTTAGTACATAACAATTCTCTTCTAATGCCCCTGTTACTATTTTTTTAATCTCCATATATAATCTCCTATCTACATAATATATGATAGAAAAAATTAGCTTAAACGTCAAGCGAAAAAGAACATTTAGTTGCTATTTTCTCACAAAAGCATTATAATATAAAGCACTTAAAAGAGGGATTAAAATGTGTATAAATAAAGAAAAGTACTTAGAAGAAAAAGATAATATTTTAAAGTTTTTAAAAGACTATAAGTATCTATATGAAGATAGAGAATATGAAATGATTCTTTCTATAATTAGTTTTGATGTATTATTAGATAATGAAGGATATAGTGCTAATTGTGATATTGCAGCATTACTTTCCAAGTATAATATCTTTACAGATGAAAATGATAGATATCTCATGTTTTATAAGATGCTTGAAGACTTAGATTTTATTAAAGGAAACTCTCTAGAAATAGGAAGTGGACCATATCCTAGGCTAGCAGAAATTATTAAAGATAATCATAAAGAAAAAGATTATAACCTAACTATTTATGAGAAATGTGATGTATTTAGACTAAACAAAGATATTAAAATAGTTAAAGATGCTTTTACATCCAGTACAAATATTGAAAAAGTTGATAATATATTTTCTATTATGCCATGTGAAGCTTCTATTGATATAACATTAAAAAGCATAGAAGAAAATAAAAATCTATTAATTGCATACTGTTCATGTGATCATAGCAATAAGATGTATCCTAAATATAGAAAAAGATATTGGGCAGATAATTTTTGTTCTATGATGAAAGAAAGATATGGAAACGATGTTGAAATTACTGAATGGGAACCTTTAAAGGATGAAAAGATGCCTATTTTAATATATAGAAAAAGAGTCTCTAGATAATATTAGAGATTCTTTTATATTAACCAAGTTTAAGAGTAAATGGATCAGATTTAGTTCCTGTTCCTCCTGTTATTACAACATTAGATTTTAGATTCATAGATGGCCGAATGCCGCTCGAATCACTCGAAGGCGAATAGCCGTTCGTGTAACCATAGCTACTGATGTTACGAATGCTTGAATAATATGGTGTTAAGGTCCAATAAGATGTTGTTAATCCTGTACTAGTAAATCCACCTTTTACTGCATCTCTTTCAAATTGTCCTGACATTAATTCTCCAAATCTCAATAACCCTACTTTAGCTTCTGCTGTATTCCATGTTGTACTACTCATATTAGTATCTGTATATTTGGCTAATTTATAGGATGTCCCACTACCTACAGTTCCAATATACCAGGTTGTATTCTCTTCTATCATATCACTATATGTACTATCTACATAATTTGTTAGATATTCTCCATTTAAGAATGTACCTATTACACTATTAGTTGAATAATTAACTTCAGTATATGAACTTCCAAATGTACTTGTTATAAACGTACCATCACTCTTTAATGGTTCGGCACTTACTATTTTTGTACCACTACTATTTTCATGACTTACTATTCTATATAAATTATTTTCCTCATTTCCAAATTTTATATATTCCCCACTATATCTACTTGAAAGAAGTGTTCCTGATAGATTAGTATCATTATCCCCTAAAAGTCTATAAGGATTATCTATTGTTCCATCACCATCTACAATACGAATGCTAGATTTTAGATTTATAGATGGCCGAGCCCCGTTCGAACCACTTGAATCGCCAATAGCACTACCATCGCTGCTAACACCACGCACCATAGACGTACCATATGGTGTTAAAGTCCACCAATAAAGTCCATTATTTAAATAACCATTTCTATAGGTTGTTCCTGTATAACTAGATTGATACTCATACATATTTAAAAGTCCTACTGCATCTGTTACTACTGTACCATCGTCCCTTGGTCTTGTTATACTTCCTAAACTTGTGCCATCTAATGTTGCATTCCACTTAGCATCTGTTACAATGAAATTCTCATAATCTCTTAAATTACCTAAGAAACCATCTACACTTGTATCATTTAACCAATCTTCCATATAACTTCCTGCAAAATCTGTACTACCACTTGAATAAGTAATTGCACTTATATTCCACTGAGTTACTAACTTGGTTGTCTTCTCTTCCTTATTTACAGACACGGCTCTCCATAATTTACCACTATACCAGATATAGTTATTAGGATCAGTTCCTGTTATAAAGGTATCAACTCCATCATCATAAGTATCACCATTATCTCCCACATTACCAAGTACTACATCACTTACTGGGTCACCTTGATACTCCTCAAATAAATGCCCATTACTAGGTAAACTTAAATCATTATAATCTAGTCCTACCTGTACCCCTAAAGTAATTGTTACACTACTACTAGAGTCATTCTTTACTCTTATCTTATAAATATTACTAGACCCTGCTGTTCCACTCTTCTCCAAATTAACTCCTACTGCAGCAGGAGGGGTATTTAGACCTTCTCCTGTTACATATCCAGCAGTTACTCCACTAGGTAGACTTCCTTCATAATAAAAATTAAATCTTGCTATTCTATTATTGGGATTAGATAATGTTACTGTAAACTCTTTAGTAGTAGAACCAGGTACTGTCAATTTATTTCCTTCAGTACCATCTACTTCTAATTTAGATACTAAATTACCTGTTATTATCGTTATAGCATTACTTTTCTCCTTACTTACCGTAAACATGGCATAAGAAAAATATACTCCTAACATTATAAATGTTATTATAATCATTACTATCATATATATCTTACTAAAACTTGTCTCTAATAATAATCTTTTCATAATTAATACTCCTCTCATTATTTCACTCAAAAAAGAATAGAGTATCCCTATTCTTTTAAGTCATAATGAAAGAAAGTAACTAAATTACTACTAAACTCCCCCCCCCCGGTAACAAATTGTAAACATAACTTTCTCATTTTTTGTAGATTGACGAATTAATTTACCCCAGAATTGACGAATTATTTTACCCTGGAAATTAAAATTAGCCATATCTAC
>CALVIV010000046.1 GCA_944331935.1 uncultured Bacilli bacterium
AGACCTTATTAGTCCAACTTCTCATAATATTTTTCTTCTCATAACATAATTTATCAGAAGCTTCTGATAATCTATGAACAATAGGATTACATATTGGAAGCATGTCTTGTTCAGAAATTCGACAAAGACTAGAAGACTTTCTATTAAAAGTAGGGAACATTGTAATTATCTTATTAGTATTAGGGATAGTTGCAATACGGAAAAAGTTTACATTTAGCCCATTAGTATCAATTCTACCAACATCTTTAAAATAGAATATATAAGTATCTGAAAAGTCCCACTTAAGTTTTATTTCTCTTTTTTAAATTCTATATTCCTAGTAGCTGCTAAGAATAGTTCTTCTAAATCGTAATTACTATAAAATATGGAACCAGTTTTATCATTAGGAGTATCATTAAAACTTGTATGTTTTATTTCTATATGTTCTAAAGCTTTATTATAATCATATTTTACATACTGTTGTTCTTTATAATCTAACTCTTTAGGTGTTTCTATTCTTTTACTTACAAATAATTTTAGAAATACTTGTACTCTTTTTAAATACCGTTTTGCTTTTATCAAGTCTTTATCCTTTTTTAAATCTTGAAAGTTTCTATTCTTACTTTTCTTCCACAAATTGTATAATTTGTCATATTTTTCTAACTTGATATAGACTTCACTTAGACTTTTAAAAACGCAAAAATAATTAGAATCTTGGCTTTTTAATATCTCTAGTGCTTCCTTTAACTCTCCTCTTTGGGTGTAAATGTTAGCAAGGGTACTAGATATTTCTGGGTCATTATTAAAATCCAGATAACCTTTAAGTAAAGCTTCTCCTTTACTAATTTTTCCCGCTTCAATACATTCTTTAGCTTCTTTTAAAATTGTCATTTTTATATTGTTTTCCATAGCTCTTCTCCGTTTTAATTCATTGTAGTACAGAATGAGGAGATGAGCAAGAGGAAAGAGTTGCCAAATAACGACATTATTTTAATTTCTTTTTTACTTTAGAAGATTGCTCGCTTACTAGATAACCACCTACAAATCCTATGTAAATCCCTGAAGCTGTACCTAAAATCCAAAAAGCTGTATCTTCTAAATTTGCTTTATTACTTTCTCTTACTGTTATTACACTATTGTAATTGATAGTTTTAATATTTATTTCTTCTAGAATATTTTTATAATTATATGGTAATTCTCTAGCCTCTACTTGATATTCATCATGGTTATCATAATTAGTTATTGTAGATAAAGAGGTACCATTCTCAAATTGATTTTGTTTTGTAGTTATTTCTTCATCTGTTAAACTACCATTTGAAAAACCATAGGCTTCTACATCATAATTATCTCCAGCTTGTGTATAGCTTTTTACTTCTACTTCATTAGTATCTTTAAGTTCTTCTTCAGTTAAATATTGAGTTGTTGGCTTTAACTTTGTCAAACCTTCTGTTGTCCTAATAGTTGTATCTGTAGTTACCCTATAAGTATCTATATAATCATTTATAAATGGTTTCTTATCAATTAAAGCAAGTTGTATTCCTCCTGCAATTAAACCTCCTGTGACAGCTCCTATTGTTAAGTTTCTAACATATTTACTTTTTTCTTGCATACTACTTCCTCCTCAAGATATTTTTTATTATAACACTTTTTCTTTTATTATCAACAAAAAAGAGACATTATTTTGTCTCTTCTTTAGTTTCTTCATCTACTAATTTAATGATAGCAAGTAATGCTCCATCTCCACGACGTTCAGCTAATTTTAATATTTGTGTATATCCACCATTTCTACTTGCATAACGTGAAGCTAGTTCATTAAATATTTTATTTACAACAGCTTTATCATTGTGAAGAAAAGCTAGGGCTCTACGACGACTACCAAGATCTCCCTTCTTACCATAAGTAATCATTTTATCAACAGCTTTTCTAACTTCTTTAGCTCTTGTTTCTGTAGTTGTTATTTGGCCATTCATAATTACTTGTTTAGTAAGAGTTGCTAACATACTTCTTCTGTGTTTATTATCAACGCCTAATTTTCTATATGCCATAAGTTTACCTCCTTAATCATCATCTCTTAGGTCAAGCCCTAATTCTTTGATTTTATCTAATACTTCTTTTAATGATTTCTTTCCTAAGTTACGGATTTTCATCATATCATTTTCACTCTTGTTAACTAAGTCTTGTAGAGTATGAACACCTGCTCTTTTTAAGCAGTTATATGCTCTTACTGAGAAGTCTAAATCTTCAATAGATGTCTCTAATGCTTTAGTCTTAGGGTCTTCAGTTTTCTCTATCATCATACCACTTACATTAGAAATATCACTTAATTCTGTAACTAGTTTAAAGTGTTCAATTAAGATTTTAGCAGCTAGGGCGATAGACTCTTCTGGTTTAATAGAACCATTAGTCCATACTTCCATTACTAATTTGTCATAACTTTCATCTTGTCCAACTCTAGCACTTTCTACTTCATATGAAACTCGCTCAATTGGAGAATAGATAGCATCCATAGCAATAAAGCCATTTTTCTTATCATCTTCTTTTAGATTAGAATCTTCACTCTTAACATAACCACGACCATTAGTAACAATCATAGTCATATTTAAAGAACCACCTTTAGCAAGATTGGCAATTACATGGTCTTTATTGATTATTTCAATATCGCTATCTGCTTCAATATCTCCTGCTGTTACTACTCCTTCTCCTTCTTTTTTAAGAGTAATTATTTTAGTATCTTCTGTATGATTCTTAACAACTACTCCTTTTAGGTTAAGGATAATTGTAGTTACATCTTCGATAACTCCATCCATAGTTTGGAATTCATGTAATACACCATCAATTTTAACAGCACTAATAGCACTACCTGGTAGTGATGATAACATCACTCTTCTTAAAGCATTTCCTAAAGTTGTACCAAAACCTCTTTCTAGGGGTTCTAGTTCAAATTTTCCATAGAAATTATTTTCTACATAATCAGTAATTTTATAAACTGGTTTTTCAAATTCTATCAATTTATTAACCTCCCTTTTATTATCCACGAGGACGCTTTGGTGGACGGCATCCATTATGTGGAATTGGTGTAACATCTGTAATTCCTGTTACTTCAAGACCTGCTGTTTGAAGTGATCTAATTGCTGTTTCTCTTCCTGGTCCTAATCCTTTAACAAAAACTTCTACTTTATGCATTCCCATATCATAAGCCGCTTTACCAGCTTGTTCTGCGGCCATTCCTGCTGCGAATGGTGTTGATTTCTTACTTCCTTTAAATCCTAAAGCACCAGCTGATGCCCAACTTATTGTATTACCATCTTTATCAGTAATAGTAATAATTGTATTATTAAAAGTTGCACCAATATGTACTACACCTTCAGGTACATTCTTTTTAACTTTTCTTTTTCTTGTTTTATAAGCCATAATAACCTCCTAACTACTTTTTCTTGTTAGCTACTACTTTACCTCTACCCTTACGAGTACGAGCATTTCTATTTGTTCTTTGACCTCTTACAGGTAATCCTTTTTTATGACGTGTTCCTTGGTATGAATTTATTTCCATTTTAGTTTTGATATTCATACTAACTTCACGACGTAGGTCACCTTCTGTTGGATGTTTATTGATTTCATCTCTTAGAGCGATTAACTCATCTTGAGTTAAATCTCCTGCTTTCTTAGTTGGGTCAACTTTAGCATTTTTACAGATTTTCTTAGCTAAACTTCTACCAATACCATAGATATATGTAAGTGATATACATATATGCTTGTCATTTGGAATATCTACACCTTTAATACGTGCCATAACTTCTCCTCCTTATTAACCTTGTACTTGTTTGTGTTTTGGATTTTCACAAATTACTCTGATTTTACCTTTTCTTCTTACTATTTTGCATTTTGGGCAAATTTTCTTAACACTTGCTCTTACTTTCATTTTTATCCCTCCTATTATTTACGATAGGTAATACGCCCACGTGTTAAATCATAAGGTGATAGTTCTAACATAACGGTATCCCCCGGTAAGATGCGAATGTAGTTCATTCGTATTTTACCAGAAACGTGAGCTTCTACTATATGTCCGTTTTCTAGTTGTACTTTGAACTTACCACCTGGTATAATTTCTAGGACTTTACCTTCAACTTCAATAACATCATCTTTAGCCATTAAACATCATCTCCTGTTAATATAATAACTCCTTCATTAGTAATAGCAATTGTATGTTCAAAATGTGCTGATAATGAAGAGTCAACGGTTACAACGGTCCAGTCATTATCTTCTACATAGATATCTGGACTTCCTAAAGTTAACATTGGTTCAATGGCAATAACCATGCCATCTCTAATTTTAGGTCCTGTTCCTTTAGTACCATAGTTTGGAACATCAGGGGCTTCATGAACACTGGTTCCTACCCCATGTCCTACTAATTCTTTTACGACACCTAAGTTATGTTCTTTAGCATATTTTTCTATTGCATAACCGATATCGCCGATTCTATTACCGATTTTCGCTTGTTTAATACCTTCATATAAAGCTTTCTCTGTATGTTCTAATAGGTATTTAGCATCATCACTAACTTCTCCTACTGTATAAGTCCAAGCAGAATCGCCATGATAGCCTTTATAACAAGCGCCTATATCTATTGATATTATATCTCCATCTTGAAGTACTCTTTCTCCAGGAAAGCCATGAACAACTTCATCATTAATACTTATGCAAAGTGTAGAAGGAAAACCTTCGTATCCTTTAAATGAAGGAGTCGCTCCTTTACTTCTAATGAATTTTTCGGCAAGAGAATCTAACTCTTTTGTTTTGATACCAGCTTTAATATAGGGACGTAAATACTGATGTGTAAGATAGACAATATGTCCAGCTTCTTTTAATAATTCAATTTCTCTTTTACTTTTTAGAGTAATCATTATTTACATCCCCTTTTTTAAAACTGCATCTATTTTCTTAGAAACTTCCTCAACTGAGTTATTTCCATTGATTACATATAATATACCTTTTTTAGCATAATAGTCAAGTAGTGGTTTAGTTTTTTCTATATATAAATTATATCTATTTTTAAATGAAGTTATGTTATCATCATTTCTTTGATATAATTTACCTCCACACTTATCACATATTGACTCTTGTTTAGGTTTTTCATTATCAGAATTTAGATTATAAACACTTCCACAGTCTTCACATATTCTTCTTCCTGTTATTCTTTTTTCAAGTGTCTCTTCATCTATATTTAGTTCTATGACATAGCCTAACTCTTGATTAAGACTATTAAGTATCTCATCATATTTATAGGCTTGTTCGATATTTCTTGGAAAACCATCTAAGATATAACCATTCTTACAATCATCTTGTGATAAACGGTTCTTTAGAAGTTCATAAGTAACTTCATCTTTTACTAGACCTCCACTACTTAATACTTCAGAAATATATCTACCTAATTCAGTATCTCTTTTCGCTTCTTCTCTTAAGATGTCTCCTGTAGAGATATGAGGTAAGTTATATCTCTTTTCTAAAATAGCACTTTGTGTCCCCTTACCAGCAGCGGGTGGGGCGATAAAAATTATGTTTTTCATCTTCTACTATAACCCTTCTTATAATTTCTAGAAAGAAGACTTCCTTCTATTTGTTTATAAGTTTCTAGAGCAACTCCTACAACAATTAGTAATCCTGTACCGCCAATACTAACACTTGTTGGTAAGCTTGTAACATTTGAGAATATTATTGGTAAGGCTACGATAATTGCAAGGAATACTGAGCCTAGACAAGTTATTCTTGTTAATACTTTTGACAAGTAAGTTTTAGTTTCATTACCTGGTCTTATTCCAGGAATGTATCCTCCACTTTCTTGAAGATTTTTAGCAAAGTCTTCTGGTTTGAATATCATATAAGTATATACAAATCCAAATAGGAATATAAATATCACATAGATTATAAATCCTACAGGTGTTGTATATGTTAGATAGTTACTAACGAAAAGACTAAAGCTTTCATTATTTATTAAGCCCGCGATAATTCCTGGAATTGCCATTAGACTTGATGCAAATATCACAGGTACAACCCCAGCGGTATTTACTTTAATTGGTACATATGAAGAATTACCTCCATATGCTGTTGATTTATTAGCATATTGAATTGGAACTTTTCTCTCTGCCATTTGAACAAAGATTACACCAACGATAATAGCAAAGTAGATTATAGCGAATAAAATGAACTTAACTACTCCTAATGTTATTTGTTGTGCTGTTCCATCAAAGACTACTAATCCTTGGAAAGCATCAATAAACATTTGTGGTAGTGTGGCAATAATACCTGCCATAATAATTAAACTTAAACCATTACCGATACCTTTTCTTGTAATTTGGTCTCCTAACCAAAGTAGAAAAGCTGTTCCTGCTGTTAGTACTACTGATATATATAAGTATTCACTAGCACTTGCAGTTCTACCTAAGAACATAAATGAGAAGGCATAACCTTGTATAAAGGCAAATAGTATTCCCATATATCTTGAGTAGGTATTTATTTTTTGTCTACCTACATGTCCTTGTTTATTTAATTCTTGGAAATAAGGAATTAGCTCTCCTAATAGTTGCATAACAATCGTTGCTGTGATATAAGGCATAACACCTAAAGCAAAGATTGAAAAGTTTTGCAAAGCTCCTCCACCCATAGTATTAACTAATTCTAGGAAACCTAGGTTACTAGTAATACTATCTGTTCCAGGAACTTGAATAGTTGTTCCAATTATAAATATTGCTAATGCTACTAAAGTAAAACCAATTCTTTTTAATAAATCTCTATTTGTAGGCTTAAATAATTGCTTCAATAGAGGCATCTTAGATCACCTCGGCTTTACTTCCTGATTCTTCTATTTTTCTTAGGGCACTACTTGAGAATCTGTGAGCTTGGATAGTTATTTTCTTTTCAAGTGTACCATTTCCTAATACTTTAATTCCATTAAGTTGTTTTTTAACAATTCCTCTTTCTTTAAGTAATGCTGGTGTAACAACATCGCCATCATTAAAGACATTTAAATCTCCGACATTGATAACTGCATATACTGTTTTAAAATCATGATTACTAAATCCTCTTTTTGGAAGGCGTCTATATAGTGGTAATTGTCCACCTTCGAATACTGGTGAAACTCCGCCACCACTACGAGCATTTTGTCCTTTTTGTCCACGTCCAGATGTTTTACCAAGTCCTGAACCTCTTCCACGTCCTACTATCTTTTTACGGAAAGTAGCACCTTCATTTTTCTTTAATTCATGTAACTTCATTATCCTAAAATCTCCTCTACACTTTTACCACGAAGTTTTGCAACTTCTTCAGCAGTTTTAATACTCTTAAGACCATTTATAGCAGCATTTGCCATATTTAGTTTAGTTCTAGCTCCAAGAGATTTTGATACAACATCACGAACTCCAGCTAGTTCAAGGACAGCTCTTACACTACCTCCAGCAATGATACCAGTACCTTCTTTAGCTGGTTTTAACATTACTCTAGCAGCTCCACTTACTCCTATTACTTCATGAGCAATAGTTCTTCCATTTATTAAATCTATAGTAATCATATTCTTATTAGCATCTTGAATTGCTTTCTTAATAGCATCTGGTACTTCAAAAGCTTTACCTGTACCGATACCAACATGTCCTTTACGATCTCCAACAACAACAACTGCTGAAAAACGACGTTGACGTCCACCTTTAGTAACTTTAACTACACTTTTAAGTTGAACGACTAGTTCTTCGAATTGTTTTTCTTTGGCATCGTTTTTTTGTCTTTGCATATTTACCCTCCTTAGAACTCTAGTCCATTTTCACGTGCAGCATCTGCTAATGCTTTAACACGTCCATGATAAAGATATCCACCTCTATCAAATACTACTTTTTTAATGCCAGCTTCACTACATTTCTTAGCGATACTAGCACCTACAGCAGTAGCTGCTTCAATGTTTGATTTATTCTTTAAATTTAAATCTTTATCTCTAGAAGAAGCAGATACTAAAGTAGTAGAACTCTCATCATCAATAACTTGTGCATAAATTGCAGTGTTTGATCTAAATACATTTAATCTTGGAACTGCACTTGTTCCACTTAAATGAGTTCTAATTCTAGCATGACGTACTTCTCTCATGCTATTTCTTGACTTTTTACTAATCATATATTTCTCTCCTTCCTACTAGCTTAAGCAGCTTTCTTTCCTTCTTTACGTCTAATATGTTCATCTTTATAGCGAATACCTTTACCTTTATATGGTTCAGGACGACGTACTTTTCTTATATTAGCAGCAAATTCACCAACTAAGGCTTTATCAATACCTTTAACAGTTATTTCTGTATTAGATTGTGCTTCTACAGTAAGCCCTTCAGGTATAGTCATTTCTACAGGATGAGAATAACCTGCATTAATAGTTAATTTTTTACCACTTACATTGAAACGATATCCAACACCTACTATTTCTAGTCCCTTCTCATATCCTTTAGTTACACCTGTAATCATATTTTGAAGAAGTGCATTCATTGTTCCATGCATTGCTTTTACTGCATCGCTTACTCTTGTTAATGTTATTTCATTATCTTTTTGTTCCATGCTAATTCCTTTTAGCATTTTTTGGCTCAAGCTTCCCTTTGGGCCAGTAACTGTTACGATTCCGTTTTCTTCTTTAACTGTTACTCCTGCGGGAACTTCAATTTTACGATTTCCAATACGGCTCATTCAAAACACCTCCTTTTACCATACATAAGCTAAGACTTCGCCACCAAGTTTTTGTTTTCTAGCTTCTTTATCTGTCATAATTCCCTTAGATGTAGAAATGATTGCAATTCCTAGTCCATTTAATACTCTTGGAACTTCATCATTTTTAGCATATACTCTAAGTCCTGGTTTAGAAATTCTCTTTAAGCCTGTTATTACTCTTTCTTTGTTTTCACCATATTTTAATGTTAGAACAATTGTACCTTGTACATCGTTTTTCTCTAACTTGTAATCTTTAATAAATCCTTCTTCTTTTAAAATTCTTGCTATTTCTAATTTTAATTTTGATGAAGGAACTTTTACTTCTTCATAACGCATAGCATTAGCATTACGAATACGAGTTAACATATCTGCAATTGTATCTGTAACTACAGCCATCTTTTTTCCTCCTTTTCTTTACCAGTGTCTACCAACTTGATTTTTTAACGCCTGGTATTTGTCCTTTATAAGCCAATTCACGGAAGCAAATACGGCAGATTCCAAATTTACTCATAACTGCATGTGGTCTGCCACAACGTGAACAACGAGTATATTCACGTACTTTGTATTTTGGCTTTCTACTTTGTTTTACAACCATACTTTTTCTTGCCATCTTTTTCCCTCCATTACTTTCTAAAAGGAAGTCCTAAACCTTTTAATAGGTCATATGCTTCTTCATTAGTTTTAGCAGTTGTTACGAATATAATATCCATACCACGTACTTTAACTATTTCATCATAGTTTATTTCACTGAAGATTAATTGTTCTTTTATACCTAGTGTATAATTACCACGACCATCGAAAGATTTTGGATTAATTCCTCTAAAATCACGAACTTGTGGAAGTGAGATAGATATTAGTTTATCAACAAAGTTATACATGTTATCACTTCTAAGTGTTACTTTACAACCAATCTTTTGTCCTTCTCTTATCTTGAAACCAGCGATAGATTTTTTAGCTTTTGTAACTACTGGCTTTTGTCCTGAGATTTTTTCAAGGTCTGATACTGCTGCATCTAATAATTTAGAGTTTGTAGTAGCATCTCCAACACCCATATTGATAACAACTTTTTCTAGTTTTGGTACTTCCATTATTGATTTATAACCATATTTACTCATAAGAGCTGGAACTACTTCTTTAGTATATTTTTCTTTTAATGTCATTTTGTTACCTCCTTCCACTAATCTAGTACTTCTTTAGATTTAGTACTTATTCTTACTTTTTTTCCATTTTTATCTGTTGTATGAGCAATTCTTGTACCTTTTTTAGTCTTAGGATCAATTATCATAACATTAGATGCGTCAATTGGTGCTTCTATTTCTAGAATTCCACCTGCATTATTTCCTGTAGGTTTTTGATGTTTCTTAACGATATGTACTCCTTCTACAATAACTTTATTTTCGCTTCTAAGTGTTCTGATGATTTTTCCTTCTTTACCTTTATCAGCACCGCTTATAACAACGACTTTATCTCCAACTTTTAACTTCATAACTTTCCTCCTTATAGTACTTCTTTCGCAAGACTTACTATCTTCATATAGTCTTTATCACGAAGTTCACGTGCTACTGGACCAAAGACACGAGTTCCGACTGGACTTTTATCATCTCTAATGATTACACATGCATTATCATCAAATTTGATATAACTACCATCTTCACGTCTTACTCCTCTTTTACTTCTAACGATTACAGCTTTTACAACTTTACCTTTAGGGAGTGGTGAATTTGGTATAGCATTTTTAACGGTTCCAACAACTACATCTCCGATATTTCCAGTTTTAACATGACTTCCTCCTAGCACTCTGATTACTAATAATTCACGTGCTCCTGAGTTGTCTGCAACTTTTAATCTACTTTCTTGTTGTAACATAGATTATCCTCCTTTACCTTAAGAGTTATAGAATAACTGCTTCTTTTACGATTTCTTTTAAGTAGAAATGTTTAGTCTTAGAAATAGGTTTAGTTTCAACTATTCTAACTACATCTCCTACTTTTGCTTTATTTGTTTCATCGTGTACACTGTATTTTTTAGATGATTTAACTCTTTTGTGATATTTTGGGTGCATTTTATGTGTTTCAACTAAAACTGTAATAGTTTTATTGTTTTT
>CALVIV010000047.1 GCA_944331935.1 uncultured Bacilli bacterium
CTAATCACAGTCTTTCTAAAGCATTGCATAGTGTTATTGACTATTAATTATGCTTTCCGATAAATTTAGACTCTATCGCTTAACTTTATTACTTTTTCTAGCTTCTAATTAATAATTATTGTATAATAAGGCCAGAGGAGGTTTATTTAGTATGAAAACGTTAGATGATTTTGTAATCAATGAGTCTGATTATTACAAAGATACATTTGAAGAATTAAAAACGGAATATTTTGAATTGAAAAATGATGTAGAAAGGATGAAAAAAGAAAAAGTAAAATTATTAGATAAAGAAGTTCATAGTTCAGAGTTAAGTTTACGCGATAAAATTTATTTAGTAGAGTTATTAAATCTTGATAAAAATAGAAATGCAAAAAGTCCTTATGAAATTCAAGACATAATATATAAACTTTATAATACTTTTCCTGATTTAAAGGAATATGTTGATGTAAATGATTTGCTAGCAGAAAAGGAAAGAAGAATACAAGAAATATTATTCGAAAAAATAACTTTTGATATAAGAGATGAGCATGGATATAAAAGTTTTTGTGAACATCAACTTGTACTAGTAGATAATAATTTAAAATGTGTATGCTGTGGTTTTTCTACTGAAGATTATAATTTAACAGAACAAGATTTAGAACTGTTAGTACAATCTGCAAGAAGACGAGAAATAATTTTTAATGATGTAACAAAAGGTGATTTACCACTTTTAGCAATTTTAAAGAATGAAAGAGAAAAATATAAAAAGCAAAGAACATCTATTGAAGATTTTGAAGAAAATTGGGAGATGAGTAAAGGTGATTATGCCGAGGAATTATATTTAGATGATGAACAAGAATTATTTAACATTAATTTGCAAGTTAGAAGAGCTCATATGTTAGATAAGGGAATTTTAAAAAAAGGAAATACTAGAGTTTCTAATCCTAAATATTTAGATGAAGAGTCACGTGATAAGTTATTATCTAAATTATTTGAAGATTATAAAGAACTTGAAGCTAGTGATATAAAATTTAAAGAATTATTAATGGAAGAAATATTGACTGCTAACTATGAAATTTTAATTTTATCTGGAGAAAGAATACCTGATTTAGTAGAAAATGCTAATACTGAACAAACACTTACAGCTCTAGCTAAAGCAGTTTATAATATGTCTAGAGATGATATAAGAATGAATAGAGATTATTTTAAAACAGAAAACGATGCAGTTTTTTATGACTGTTTAACAGCTAATCAAAAGGTTAATAAAAAAATAATAGAGATGAAAGGTATAAAATCTATCAGTCTATAATATTTACGAAAACTCGTAACTAATTTATTACATTTTCTCTTGCTATAAAAAATTAGTATGATACTATTATATAGAGAACATTTAATGGTTGGGTATTATCTCCGAGTATTTATATTTGGAGGTGATACTATGAGTAAAAAAGACTTTTTAGTTTCAACATTATTATTTATAATTGTTTTACTTATTGTATTACTTTTTGTAGTAATCATTATATTAATATAAGACATAACACAAAAAGAAAGCACTTAACTAAACAGCATGTTTAATTAGGTGCAAACCCTATTTTACAGGAGAAGCACTTAACACAAGCGACGTTAAATGTTCTCATTTTTTATTTTATGTAAATTTCTTTTACATATTCATAGTATCATAAATATTAATTTTTGTCAAAATTTTAACTTGATTTTTTGGTAAATGTATTGTTATTTACTTTGTTCTTTTCTTCATCCATTTCATTGCATAGGTTTCCCATTGCAACTATCTGTTTCTCATTAAATGAAGAAAGTATTTCATTAGCATTTTCTTTAGAAAGATTAATAAATGATTTTAAATTATGACATCCTCGTAGTGGTAATAATAATCCTAAAGCATATCCTTGCCCTAAACCAGCATTTAAATCTAAATAACTACTATCTTTAAATATTTTATCTTCTCTTTTTACAATATCTTCAAACAAGAAAGTGTATTCTTCTTTATCATAATACTTAAATAAATCTTTTTCTAATTCATGATTTTCAAATATAGGATTTTTGCCTTGTGAGATTATGGTAGCACTGTAAAGTCTTACAAATCCATATTCATCAATATCTGGCTTTACACATTCAAGTTTTTTCATATTTCTCCTCCTGTTTTTATATTGTTATAATTTCTTTTTAAATTAAATGTATTTCTTGTATACAGGATAACATAATTTTTTCTAAATAGATAGATAAAAATATAATTTTATTATATAATTGAATTAGAAACGATAGAAAAGAGTGATGATATATGAAAAAAATAATGGATGGAAATGAAGCTTGTAGTTATGTTTCATATAATTTTACGGAAGTTGCAGGTATATATCCTATAACTCCTGCATCTCCTATGGCAGAACTTACTGATAAATGGGCTAATGAAGGTAAACTTAATTACTTTAATCAACCTGTTAAAGTAGTTGAAATGGAAAGTGAAGCAGGGGCTGCTGGTATGGTTCATGGGTCACTTCAAGCAGGATGTTTAACTACTACTTATACTGCTAGTCAAGGTCTTTTATTAATGATACCTAATATGTATAAGATAGCAGGAGAATTACTTCCTTGTGTTATTAATGTAGCGGCTAGAAGTCTTGCAACTCATGCTTTATCAATCTTTGGTGATCATCAAGATGTTTATGCGGCAAGAAGTACAGGTTTTGCCATACTTGCCTCATCTTCTGTTCAAGAAGTAATGGATTTAACTGGTGTAGCACATCTATCTGCTATTAAAGGTAGAGTTCCTTTTATGAACTTTTTTGATGGTTTTAGAACAAGTCATGAATTACAAAAGATAGATGTAATTGACACTAATAAATTAAAAAAACTTGTCGATAAGAAAGCACTTGATGCCTTTCGTAAAAGAAGTCTTCATCCTGATAATCCTGTAACTCGTGGTACTAGTGAAAATGATGATATTTATTTTCAAGCGACAGAAGTTAGAAATAAATACTATTTAGAATTACCTGATATTGTTAACGAATATATGCAGGAGATTAATAAAATAACAGGTAGGAATTATGCTCCATTTAATTATTATGGAAGAAGAGATGCTACTAAAGTAATAGTTGCCATGGGTAGTGTTTGTGAGGCTATTAAAGAAGTAGTAGATTATTTAAATGACATTGGGGAAAAAGTTGGAGTTGTAGAAGTACATTTATATAGACCTTTTTCAAGAGAATATTTCTTAAAGAGTATTCCTAAAACTGTTAAGATGATTGCTGTTCTTGATAGAACTAAAGAAGCTGGAAGTACTGGTGAACCATTATTCCTTGATGTAGATAATATTATTAAGTCACTAGATACAGATATTAAAGTAGTAGGAGGAAGATATGGACTTTCTAGTAAAAATACTAATCCTGCGATGATAAAAGCAATATATGATAATTTGGAGACTATTAATCATAACTTTACTATTGGAATTGATGATGATGTTACTAATTTAAGTATTCCTTATGATAAAGAGTTTAACTTACCACATCGTAATCAAACATCATTCCTTGTTTATGGTTATGGAAGTGATGGAATGGTTTCAGCTTGTAAAGATTTAATGAAGATAACAGGAGATGCTACTGATGCTTATGTTCAAGGTTATTTCCAATATGATTCTAAGAAGAGTGGTGGAGTTACGCTTAGTCATTTAAGATTTTCTAAGAACCCTATTAGATCTACTTATTATGTTGGTAGAGCTAAGTTGTTAGTTTGTACCCAAGATGCTTATCTTACTAAGTTTAGATTTATTAATAAAATAAAGAAGAATGGAGTATTCCTTCTTAATAGTAGTAAGACTGATGATGAGATTCTTTCAATGATAAGTAGCGAAGATAAGAAATATATCATTGATAATAATATAAAAGTATATGTAGTTAATGCTTATAAAGTTGCTAAAAAAGAAGGACTAGGAAACAAAATCAGTGCAATTATGGAAGCTTTAATCTTTAAGTTTGGACATATTATCGATAGTGATTATGCAATTAATAAGTTAAAAGATAATCTTGATATTAGATTTAAACTTAAAGGAAATAATATAGCAGAGAAAAATAAAAAAGCTGTTGATAATGCTATTAATACAACTCATTTACTTAAGATAGATGAAAATAGTGATGATTATGTTCCTGTTAGTGAAGTTAGTTCTAGTTTATTTGACATTATTGATAAAAGAGAAGGTGATACTCTTCCTGTTAGTGCTTTCTTAGATAGACCTGATGGAACAATGGAAGGAGGACTATCACGACTTGAAAAACGTGATATTAGTGAAGTTGTTCCTAAATATAAGAGCGAAAACTGTATTAGTTGTAACTTATGTTCTCTAGTTTGTCCTCATGCTGTTATTAGACCATTTTTACTAGATAAAGATGAAGTAGAGAAGGCTCCTACTAGTTTGAATGATAAACTACTAGATAGTCATTTAGGAGATAACTTAAAATTTACAATTGCTGTTAGTTATAAAGACTGTACTGGTTGTGGATTATGTGCAAATATTTGTCCTGGTAAGAAAGGTGCTAAAGCCTTAGAGATGGTAAGTAAAGAAAAAATTGTTAATGATATTACTTTAAAAGAGACAGAGTACTTATTTAATGAAGTGACTGAAAAAGATGTGATGAGTGTTAGTACAGTTAAAGGAAGTCAGTTTAAGAAGCCTAGATTTGAGTTTAGTGGAGCATGTGCTGGTTGTGGTGAGACTCCATATCTTAAGTTATTAACCCAATTATTTGGAGATAGATTAGTTATTGCTAATGCAACAGGTTGTTCATCAATATATGGGGCATCTAGTCCATCTACTCCTTATAGTGTTCCTTGGGCTAATTCCTTATTTGAAGATAATGCTGAATTTGGTTTTGGTATGAAGATAGCAGATGAAGTTAAGAAAAATCAGTTAAAGAATATTATAAATGAAAATATTTCTAAAGTAGATGAAGAAGAAAAAGATATCTATTTAGATTATGTTAATGATATTAATGTAGATACTGCTAAAGCCTTACTTTCAGTTATTCCTCATACTAAGATTAAGCCTTTAAAATCTCTAAAGAAATATATTATGCCTATATCATTATGGGCTGTAGGAGGAGATGGTTGGGCATATGACATTGGCTATAATGGAATTGACCATGTATTAAACAGTGGAGAAAATGTTAACATCTTAGTTCTTGATACCGAAGTTTATTCTAATACTGGAGGACAATCTAGTAAGTCTAGTAGAATGGGTGCCGTTTTAAAATTTGCTTCAAGTGGTAAAAAGACTGCTAAAAAAGACCTTTTAAGAATAGCTTTAACTAATCCTAATGTTTATGTAGGAGCGATATCTTTAGGGGCTAACCCTGCTGCTACTGTTAAAGTAATGCTAGAAGCTGAAAAATATAATGGTCCTAGTATCATAGTAGCTTATTCTCCATGTATCGCTTGGGGTATCTTAAAGGGAATGAGTAATTCTATTGATGAAGAGAAAAAAGCGACAAGTAGTGGTTATTTCCCAATATTCCACTATAATCCTGATACTAAAGAGTTTAAAATGGATGCTAAAAGTGACTTTAATAAATATCAGGACTATTTAACGGGAGAAGATAGATATAAATCATTAAAAATAATAAATAGTGATGAAGCAGATACTTTACTTAAAGAAAATGAAGATAATGCTAAGGGAAGATATGAATATTATGAAAGTTTAACTATTAAAAATGAGGAGTAGTTATGGAAAATGTAGTATATCCTAATCATTTAGGAATTATTATGGATGGAAATGGTAGATGGGCAAAAGAGCGAGGTTTAAATAGAAGCTTAGGCCATAAAGCAGGAGCTGATAATCTCATTAATTTGCTTAATTATATTTATAAGAATACTTCTATTAAAGTTGTCTCTTTATATGCTTTTTCTACTGAGAATTTTAAAAGAGATAAAAATGAAGTAGATTACTTGATGAAACTATTTGTAACATTATTTAATAGTAAGTTAGAGTCTATTAAGAAAAATAATGTTAAGGTAGTGTTTTCAGGAAGACGTGAAAATCTTTCTAAGAGTGTACTTGAGGCAATGGATAAGACAACAGATGATACTAAAAACAATACAAAAGGAATTTTAAATATTTGTCTTAACTATGGTGGTGACTATGAGATAGTTGATATGGCTAAAAAAGTTGCTAAACAAGTATTAGATGGTACTTTAAATATAGAGGATATTACTAAAGAAGTTGTAAGTAAAAATCTTTATCAAGACTTACCACCACTTGACTTTGTTATTAGAACAAGTGGGGAAAAAAGAATTAGTAATTTTATGATATATCAGTCAAGTTATGCAGAATATGATTTTCCAGATACATATTTTCCAGACTTTGATAGTAAATGTTTAGAAGAGTCACTAGATAATTATAGAAAACGTGATAGAAGATTTGGTAATGCAAAATAAAAAAGCTCACAAGTTTCTGTGAGCCTTTTTGTTAGTTGATTCTTGTAACTGAGAATGATGCAGAATAGCGGTCATTTGGTACTAATTGGAAGTCAGTTTGAGAAGTGTTAACAAATCTAAATTTATCGTTAGCATTAGCAGCGAATAGGGCATTACCACTAATTGTACCTGTATCACAACAAGAAAGTCTATTGTGAGTAGATGAATGAGCGATAAGGTTAAATCCAGGTGTCGTTTGATGTAGTTCGATACCTAAAGCGACTGGTTCACATTCTGTGTTAGTATTTTTACTTCTAACATTGAACCACCAGTTGATTAGATATTGTCCAGTTTGTGGTACCATAAATTCACCAGTTGTAGGGTCATAAGTAATACCATTAGAAAGGTTAGTTATAGTAGGTTTAACTGCTTCATTAACTGGTACTATAGCATTGGATTCATCATGAACCATAGCAGTGGCATTGAATGATCCTCCTGATGGACCTGTTGCTCCTGTGGCACCAGTTGCCCCAGTTGGACCAGTAGGGCCTTGCATACCGGTAGCACCTGTAGCACCAGTAGCTCCCGTTGGACCAGTAGGGCCTTGCATACCAGTAGCACCTGTAGCACCAGTAGCTCCCGTTGGACCAGTAGGTCCTTGCATTCCGGTAGCTCCTGTAGCACCAGTAGCTCCAGTTGGACCTGTTGGACCTTGCATTCCTGTAGTTCCTGTAGCACCAGTAGCTCCAGTTGGACCTGTTGGACCTTGCATTCCAGTAGCACCTGTAGCACCAGTTGCCCCAGTTGGACCTATAGGGCCTTGCATTCCAGTAGCACCTGTTGGACCTGTAGCACCCTTTGGACCAGTAGGTCCTGTACAACCACATGGACCAGTAGGACCAGTGCAGTCATTAACTAGACATCTAACAACCTCACAAAGACAACTATCTTTGCAGTCTTTACATTTGTCACGAAGTCTATCATAATTTTCTTGATTCATATTTATTTTTACTCCTTTCACTATTAAAATATGAAGGAGTTAAAATTTTGTATTGACTATTGTCATGCTTAAAAATAAAAATAGAGACTGCACCCCCTGAAGGGCAGTCTCTTAAAAAAGAATAAAAAGGGGTTGGCTAGTGTGATACTAGCGACCAATTCGCCTAATTCCGAATTGGTGCTTTTTATAATAATCATTTGTTGTTATTTTGTCAACACTTTTTTGAAAAAAAATTTACTATTTTTTGACTTGGGTTTATACTTAAGGTGAAGGAGAAAATATATGAAGAGTTTTAAGAAAAGAAATAAGGTAAAAAATCAATTGAGTAATGAGAAAATTGAATTCTATGAAGAAAAGTTGTTAGGTATTAAAAATATAATTTCATCGTCATCTCCAACTAGATTAAATGATCTTGATAAATATATTTTAGACCTTGAATTAAACGATGAAGATAGGGCTAATATAATGCTATATACATCTGTTTATCTAGTAGAAAATGGTTTCTATGATAAAGCTTCTAGATATTTAAAAATCATAGAAAAAATAGAAGAGAAGCCTAATAGTGTAAAAGATAATTACAAAAAGACACAAGCTAAAATAAAGATTAGAAAAGTTGCCAATAAAAATAGAAGGTAGTAGTTATCTTCTATTTTGTATTTGCACATTATCATTAATATTAGCAATTTGGCTAGTTATAATATAAATATAATTAAAGATATCTTGATATTCTGCATAAATTAAATCAAAAACTTCCATTCTATTAACTTCATCTATCATAATAAGCTTATTTTCTTTAACCTTATCTCTTATGTTAAAGTCGTCTAAAAGAGTAGTGTTAATATCATAGAAGTCTACATCTATATACCAATTATCTCTACTTTCTTCTGTTACTCTAATACCGATAGGATAAGAATAATCAGTAGATTTTAGATATTCAACTATTTCTTTACTTTCACTTTCTAGGTAAATATTAATATTATTAGAATAACTTCTTACCATATTTAAAACTAAATCAGTAAATAGAGCATTGTTCTCTTTTTGGTCCGCAAGTTCAAGTATTAAATACTTGCCTCTATTTTGAAAAACATAAAGAATTTGTCTTAATGTAACTATCTGTTGTTTTTGAACACTACTTCCAACATTAAAATATAAAAAATCTTTTAATGTATAGTCATCTATTTCATTAACTCCTTTTGTAAAAAGATTTACGATTTCATCACTTAAAGTAATAATCTCCTTGTCCTTAGTCAAATAAAGTTTAAATTTAAAGCCATCAATATATGGAGCATTAAGCCCTAAATATATAGCATCTAACGTATTACTAGCGACATTTTTAGTAGAAGCACCACCATTTGCAATTACTTTCATAGCATCCTCCCTTTATTAAAATTTTATGTTTTATTTTCTTTTAAAATTCTAAAAAATATGCTATAATATGAGACAGAAAAAGAGGTGGTGTGTATGGCATTAAAAGATATAAAAGGTGTAGGACCTAGAGCGTTAACACTTCTTTCTAAGATAGGGATAAATACCGTAGATGATTTAGTTACGCATTATCCTTTTAGATATGAATTTTTAGTTAGAGGAAATTTAGCCGAAACAAATGATGGAGATCATATAATTATAGATGGAAAAATAGAAAGTAGCCCCATATTAGTTAGATTTAAAGCAGGACTTAATAAGATGAACTTTAGATTAGTAACTGCTAGTGGAGTTGTGGGAGTATCAATATTTAATAGGGCTTTCTTAAAAAGTCAACTTACTGTTGGAACTACTGTTACCGTAATAGGTAAGTTTGATAAACCTAAAAATGTTATAACAGCTTCAGAAATAAAGATGGAGTCACTTTCTAATAAAGTAAAGATAGAGCCAGTTTATCATTTAACTAGTGGCTTAACTAATAAAAATATGGCTTTATATATTAATATGGCTTTACTTAGTCAAAGTAAAGAGATACATGATAGTATTCCGTTAAAGTATCAAGAGAAGTATAATTTTTCTAATAAGAGACTTGCTTTAAATATAGTACATAATCCACCTAGTAAAGAGAAGTTAAAAGAAGCGATGATAAGACTTAAGTATGAAGAGTTATTTGAGTTTATGTTTAAGATTAATTACTTAAAAGAAGAGAATAAAAAGGCAAATAGTGGCATTGCAAGAAGTATAGATGAATCTAAAGTAGATGAATTTATTGCCCATCTTCCGTATGAACTTACTAAAGATCAAGTAACTGCTGTCAATACAATTATTAAAGACTTAGAAAGCCCTAATAGAATGAATAGATTACTACAAGGTGATGTTGGTAGTGGTAAGACTATTGTTTCTTTTATAGCGATGTATGCAAACTATTTAAGTGGTTATCAAAGTGCTTTAATGGCTCCTACTGAGATACTTGCAACACAACACTTTAGTAATTTAAAAGATATCTTTAAAGATTATAATTTAAATATGGCTTTACTTACAGGTTCAACTCCTAAAAAAGAAAAAGACTTAATTTATGAAGACTTAAAGAACGGTGATATAGATATAATTGTAGGTACTCATGCTTTAATTCAAGATGATGTTACTTATCATAATTTAGGACTTGTAATAACAGATGAACAACATCGTTTTGGGGTTAATCAAAGAGCTAACTTACAGAATAAGGGACAAAAGCCTGATACTTTGTATATGAGTGCAACTCCAATTCCAAGAACTTATGCTTTAACTATTTATGGAGATATGGATGTTTCTACTATTAAGACAAGACCTAAGGGTAGAAAGAAGATTAAGACAGTAGTTAAGACTAATAAAGAGATTAAAGATGTTTTAGAAATGATGTATGAAGAGTTAAAACAAGGTCATCAGATATATGTTATCGCTCCTTTAATAGAAGAAAGTGAAAACAGTGATTTAACTAATGTAAATGATTTGAAAGAGAAGATGACACTTGCTTTTGGTAGTAAATATAAAATAGATTTAGTTCATGGTAAAATGGCTAGTGCTGCTAAAGAGTTAATTATGAATGAGTTTTTACAAAATAAAGTGCAGATACTAATTAGTACTACTGTTATTGAAGTTGGAGTAGATGTTCCTAATGCAACAATGATGGTAATATTTAATGCTGAAAGATTTGGGCTATCTACACTCCATCAGTTAAGGGGAAGAGTTGGAAGAAGTGAATTACAGTCTAGTTGTATCTTAATCAGTGATAATGATACGAAAAGACTTGAGATTATGGAAAATACTAATGATGGTTTTGAAATTAGTGAAGAAGATTTTAA
>CALVIV010000048.1 GCA_944331935.1 uncultured Bacilli bacterium
CAAAGATATTCCTTTCTAAATTCACTCTCGACACTATCATTATATCACTATCCCTCAAATTCTACAACATAGCGAAAATATTATATTTTTAGAGTTAAAAAGAAAAGGTTATAGAGTTTATGTGGGTAAAAATGAAGAAAAAGAAGTTGACTTTGTAGTTGAAACAGGAGATGACTATATTTATATTCAAGTTTCTCTTTCAGTTAGAGATGAAAAAACTTTAGAAAGAGAATTGAGACCTTTAGAAACTATTCAAGACCATTATAAAAAATATTTAATTACTCTTGATTATGATACTAACAATTATAATGGTATAAAACAGATAAGTGCCATGGATTTTCTTCTTGGAAGGGTTGAGTTATAAAATAATAGTAGTTCCCTTTACTTTAAAATCTTTATAAAACTTAAGTTGTCTTACTAATCTAAATAAAGCTTCATCCTTACCTTTCGCTTCTAACATTATATCTATATCAGTATTAAGAGGCTTTAATAGTTTTAAAAACTTAATAAAAGAGTTATAGTTTAAATAAGTACTATGATTTCTTTTTTGTTTAGAGTTTAAAGGACAAGAAAAATGCATTTTAGGATTTAGATTAGTATTTTCCCATGTCTTTATAATTCTAGGTAATAGCTTATCTATTCTTTCGTTTTTTAGATGATTACAGATATAGTGATGATAATCTAAGACCATAGGGATATTTAACTCTTCACATAAAGTTAAAGTATCAGTTACGGTATAAGTTTTATCATCGTTTTCTAGTATTATTAGACTTTTTAATTCTATGGGTAACTTATTAAAATTATCTCTAAATCTATTTAAAGCATCTTCCTTAGTTGGTTTAGAACTTCCTAGATGTAATACACATTTACCATTTATACCTAGTAATTTAAATATTTCTAAATGAAACTTTAATATCTCTATACTATTAAGAGTAACATTTTCCTTTTCACTAGTTAGTAGACAAAATTCGTCAGGATGAGTATCTATTCTAATATTATACTTATCTATAGTTTTCTTTAATTTATTAAACTCATCTTTAAATACTTCTTTATAATCAATATTAACATTAGGATGAGTAAGTAAGGGAAACATAGTATGAGTCATTCTATAGAATTTAATCTTGTTATCATAGTTATATTTTAAGACTTTCTCGAAGTTTTTAAAGTTTAACTTTATTCTTTTTGTTAGTAAATCTATTCCTTTATCATTATCATATTTAGAGAATTCTTTAAATGTTAAATTATGAGAATATATATCTAAAAGAGTAGGAGGATTACCTACATAACCTAAATTTATTTGCATAATCTTCACCTTTTATTATTTTTAATAATTATTGGCTTTTTATACTTTAATCATTAATTAGATTAATAAGACTAATATAAACGATTAAATTACCTACAACATTATTTCTATAAGTATTAAACTATTCTTCTAAATAACTATATATGAAAATGTTTCTAGCTTCTTGGTGGCTAGCAAGTAATAAGTAATCCCGGTTGAAAATGACTATAAAGTTCTATCATAAAGATAGAACTTTCTTATCTTTTGTGTTAAAATAATTGATAGATTGGTGAGGAGGGATATCATGAATAATCAAGATATTATTAATGAAGTTAGAAGACGTAATGATATTGTTGATGTTATTGGTGAAAAGATTCCTCTTGAAAAACGTGGTAAAAACTACTTTGGAGTATGTCCTTTTCATGATGATACTAATCCTTCTATGAGTGTATCAAGAGAAAAACAAATCTATACTTGTTTCTCTTGTCATGCGACTGGGAATGTCTTTACTTTTTTAATGAACTATGAACATAAAGAGTTTAATCAAGTCTTAAGTGATTTAGCAAATCGTGTTGGTATTACTTTAAACGGCTTTAAAACTAAAAAAATATCTACTAAATATGATGAGTGGTATAAGATATATGATCTTGCTAATAAATATTATCAAAACAATTTACTTACCAAAGAAGGAGAAGGGGCAAGGGAATATTTAAAGAATAGAAGTATTGATGATCTGACAGTTAAAGAATTTGAAATAGGATATTCTTTAAGAAATAGAGATGATCTTACTAAATTACTTACGGCTAAGGGACACTCTATTGATTTACTTAATAAAGTAGGGCTTAGTAATGAAGATCATGATATCTATAATTCTCGTCTAATGTTTCCTTTACACGATTTAAATGGTAAGGTAATAGGATTTAGTGGCCGTATTATAACTAGTGGTAAACAAAATAAATATCTTAATACTAAAGAGACTGAGCTTTTTAAAAAAGGTAAACTTCTTTATCACTATCATATTGCAAGAGAAGAAGCCCGGGTTAAAAAGTCTGTTATAATAATGGAAGGCTTTATGGATATAATTCGTGCTAGTACTGTGGGGATTAAAAATACCGTCGCTACTATGGGTACGGCCTTAACTCATGACCATATTAAAGAAATAAAACGCTTGTCTAATAACATCATTCTCTGTTTCGATGGTGATGAAGCGGGAGTAAAAGCGACTATCGCATCAGGTGAACTATTTAAAAGTGAGGGAATAGAAGTTAAAGTAATCTCTTTACCAGGAGAAGATGATCCTGATACCTATATCCTAAAAAACGGAAGAGATGCTTTTGAAGCTTTAATAAACAATGCAATTTACTATAGTGATTTTAAAATTAAGAACTTATCTCGTAATCGTAATTTTGCAAGTAGTGAAGAGAAAGCTAATTATATTCATGAAGTATTAGAAGAAGCATCTAAGATAAATGATTCTATTAGAACAGAAATTATACTAAAAGACCTTGCAAAAAAGTTTGAAATAGGGTATAATACCCTAGAAAAAAGTTTTAAGGAGTTAGTTAATAATCAAGAGATAAAAAAAGAAGTTATTACTACTCCGAAAACTATACAACCTAAGAATAAAGATAAGTATCAAAAAGCAAGCCTCAATATTATATATTATATGTTAAATAAGCAAGATATTATCGATATGGTAGAAGATGAACATTTAGTGTTCCCTACCGAAGCTTTAAGAGCATTAGAAAGTGAAATTGTTTATTTTTATCATAAGTATGGGTTTATTAATGAAGCAGACTTTTATACTTACTTAACACCTAAAGGGGAGTTACTTAATCTCTTAAATGAAGTATTGGAAATGGATTTAAAGACTGTTGTTACTAAAGAAGAATTATTTGATTACTTTAAAGTAATAAGAGAATATAACTTGAAAAGAACAATTGCTAATTTAGAAGAGAAAATTAAGAATGAAACAGATCCAGTAAGACAAGTAAAATATGCGGAAGAGATTAGAAAGCTAAGAATAGGGGAGAGTTAAAATGGTAGAAGAAATAAAAACAATGGAACAAAGAAAAGAGAAACTTATAAAATTAGGTAAAAAGCAAGGCTATATTACTTATGAACAACTTGCTAACGAACTTAAAGGACTTGAAGTAGATAGTGATAGTCTTGATGATTTATATAATAGTTTGGTAGCAGAAGGCATTGATGTTGTTTCAGAAGATGGAAGCGATGATGCTAGTGGAGAAGAGATTACTGAACATACTAAATCAGAAGACTTGACAATGTCTAAAGATATTAAAATAAATGATCCAGTTAGGATGTATTTAAAAGAAATAGGTAGAATTCCTCTTTTAACTAGTGATGAAGAGTTCGAATATGCTGAACGTGCAGTTGATGGGGATGAAGAAGCGAAAAGAATACTTGCGGAGTCTAATCTTCGTTTAGTTGTTTCTATCGCTAAACGTTATGTTGGTAGAGGTATGCTTTTCCTTGACTTAATTCAAGAAGGAAATATTGGTTTAATGAAGGCGGTAGAGAAGTTTGATCCTACTAAAGGATATAAATTCTCTACATATGCTACTTGGTGGATAAGACAAGCGATAACTAGAGCGATAGCAGATCAAGCAAGAACTATTAGGGTACCTGTTCATATGGTAGAAACAATTAACAAACTAGCAAGAATTCAAAGACAACTTACCCAGGAATTAAACAGAGAACCAACTGATGATGAGATTGCTGCTAAACTTGACATGCCTGTAGAAAAAGTTAGAGAAGTCTATAAAATTAGTCAAGATCCAGTTGCTCTTGAAACACCTATTGGGGAAGAAGATGATTCTCATTTAGGAGACTTTATTAAAGATGATAGAATGATAGGGCCTGAAGAATATACTACTGAAGAAATGCTTAAAGAAGAACTTAGTAGTGTTCTTGCAACTTTAACAGAAAGAGAAGCGAAAGTACTAAGATTAAGATTCGGTCTTGATGATGGACAATGTAGGACTTTAGAGGAAGTAGGACAAATCTTTGGAGTTACAAGAGAGCGTATTAGACAAATAGAAGCGAAAGCTTTAAGAAAACTAAGACATCCATCTAGATCAAGAAAATTAAAGGACTTTTTAACCGACTAATGAAAATAAATAACAGATTAAAAACTATAGGGGATTTAGTTCCCCTTTCTTCATATTCTCTAGATATTGGATGTGATCATGCTCTTTTGTCCATTTATTTAGTAAAAGAAAGAGGCTTTAGTAAAGCAGTCGCTAGTGATAATAAAAGTGGTCCTTTAAAGAAAGCTTTGGAAAATGTTAAGTTCTATAAAGTATCTGATAAAGTAAAGTTAATAAAAGCTGAAGGATTAGATTCTTATATTGAAGGAATAGATACAGTTACTATATCAGGAATGGGAGGACTTAGTATTAATAAAATATTAGATGATAATAGAAGTTATTTAAAAAATATTAATACTTTAATATTATCACCTAATAACTATTCTATTGCTGTTAAAAGAAAACTTATAAAACTAGGTTATCATATAGATAATGAAGTGTTAGTTAAAGACCATAATATTATATATGAAATATTAGTCTTTAAGAAAGGACGAAAATATTATTCATATAAAAAACTA
Source organism: uncultured Bacilli bacterium (assembly GCA_944331935.1). Classification (GTDB taxonomy): domain Bacteria; phylum Bacillota_I; class Bacilli_A; order RF39; family UBA660; genus Onthousia. The sequence continues at coordinate 4,911 of CALVIV010000048.1, forward strand.
TTTTTAGGACCTATCTTAATGACTAAGAATGATAGTCTTACTAAAGAGTATTATAATAATATTCTTGATAGTAAAAAAGCTTTACTTAAAGCTTTACCTAAATCATTTAGAAATAAAATATTATTAACAAAAAAAGAAATAAAGTATTTAGAAGAAATGTTAAATTTCTAACTTTATTTCTTTTCTTTTTTATTGATGCCAATAACGGCCCCAATACTAGTTGTCAATAATATTATAATACTATAAATAAATGTCCTAATATCAAAAGCACTACTATTTATCACTTTTAAGATAATCATAATAAGTAGAAATATAGCCCCTAATTTTAGCCCTTCAACTAATCCATATTTTGAAGAACTTTTTCCTAGTAAGAAGGCACTTATAAAAAGAACTAGTAATACAATAATCATTTTCATGATATTGTAGATGTTATTACTTATAATATCAAAGTAATATAAAGTGTTTAAAATAAGTCCTAAAATAACTATACTTATAAAAGTAATTAATAAAATTTTTCCTATTTTTTTTAAATAATTCATTTAGATTCACCTAATAAATAATATGATTTTATATAATTTTTATGTTATAGTTTACAATTATTTAATAAAATAGTTAATAATTTTCTAGTATTTTTATTTTTTTTGCTTTATAATTAAAATTAGATTAATATATGATAGGGTGATGTTTGTGAAGATGAAAAAGAAAGGTTTTACTATGGTAGAGTTACTTGCGACTATTATAATATTAGGTTTATTAGTAACTATCGCTTATGTAAGTGTTAGGAGTATATTAGAAAGAGGTAATGATAGTTATTTTACTAGCCAAGAAAATATGCTTATACTAGCAGGAAGAGAGTATTTTGCAGATCATAGAAGTGAACTTCCTGATGAGATAGGGGATACCTCTAAAGTTAATTTAGATACTTTAATAAATGAAAATTATATTGATCCAATCAAAGATAAAGATGAAAATGATTGTAATTTTGATGATAGTAATGTTACTGTTCAGAAAATTACAGAAAAGGATTACCAATATTATGCATTATTGATATGTGATGCTTATAAGACAGAGGAAGATAAGGAACTTCCAGTTATTACTTTTAATCCTAATAGTAAAACGTCTCAGAGTTCAATTAAAGTTACAATGAAAATAACTGATAACAAAGAAGTAGCAAGTTATAGATATGTAATAGAAAAAGATGGGGAGAATTATAAAGATAGTGGATATCAAAAATATGAGGGTAATGTTACTATTAATCTATCAGGAGTAGGTTTATATAGAATTACAGGTTATGCAATTGACAGTGGTGGTAATACAGTTACTAGACAATCTGGAAAATATTCAATTTATAAAGGTATAAATTGTGGTACAGTAAAATTTAGTAGTGATAATAAAGATGAATATACAAAAAAAGATATAACAGTTGATATAGATGTGCCAGATAATACATATAGATGGGAATTGAGTGAAAAGGTTAATAATGGTTCATATAAACTTATACAGTCATATGTAGGTAATGTAGATCAAAGTGTCGTACTTAATACAGATGGAAAACACCAATTAAAAGTAGTAGCATATGATCAAAATGGTAATAGTTGTACATCAGTTAGTGATAGTTATAATATAGATAAGACTCCACCTAAATTAACTGTTATCTTAAAGAAGAAAACAAGTAGTACAGATTTAGGGGAGACTGCTAATATTAGTTCTTTAGAAAATTATACAAATAATACATTACATAATGGATGGGTTGTATTAAGAGGAAGTTGTAGTGATAATAATGGTGAATGTACAGTATCATATAAAGTAACAGGGGCATCTACTAATACAGATGGCTATGTAAATAAAACAACTCGTAATATAAATGCTCAAGGTACTTCGACGATAGAGTATAGAGCGACAGATGAAGCAGGTAATGTAACTTCTAGAACATATACAGTAAAATTAGATAGAACAGCTCCAACTTTATCAGTAGTTTTAAAGAAAAAAGCCAATAGTACTGATTTAGGAAATAGCTCTAATATAAATTCATTAAAAAATTATACAAATGATACTTGGTATAGTGGTTATGTTGTATTAAGGGGAAGTTGTAGTGATAGTAATGATTGTACAGTATCATATAAGGTAACAGGAGCATCTAGTAATACAGGTGGCTTTGTTAATAATACTACCCGTAATATAAATGCTTCTGGTACCTCAACAATAGTATATAGAGCGACAGATGGGGCAGGAAATGTTACAACTAAGAAATATACAGTCAAACTTGATCGAACTAGACCAACAGTTTCATATAATTATGATGGTGATACATATGAAAAAAAATCTCTTAAAGTATGTGTGACTGTTAAAGATTCTGTAGGTATTGACAATATTAGATTTAGAATTTATAAATCAGGTAAAGAAATAAAAGACATTAATAGAACAAGTGTTAATGCTACTAGTAAGCAAGAATGTTATACATTATCCGGTTATGGTAGTTATACTGTTTATGTAAAAGCATATGATTATGCAAATAATAAACAAAGTAAGAGTCCTGAGAATGATTATGGTTATTATTATCAAAAATATACATTAACAAATCCAGATCCAGATCCTAATTTTAAATTAACTTGTAAAAAAACATGTAATAGTGGAAATTGTTCATTAACCGGATATAATGGCTACGTATATTATAACGATAGAGTATGGACATGGACTATTTCAGGTGCTAACTCAGGGATAAATAAATCTAAAACAGAAATAAGATATTCTACTAATAATGTACAAAATTATGCTATATATACATACAGCACTGCTCCTTGGGGAACAAAAGGAGATGGAACTCCGCTTAAAGCTTCAACTAATAGAGGTTATGCATATTTTACTAATTCATCTATAAAATTTAGTAGATCTTATGCCAATCTTTCTATTGTAGGAACAGTTTGTACTAAAAGTGGAAAATGTAAAACATGTACACTTACTCAATAATGTGAAAGGATTTAAGAATTATGAAAAAAAGGAAAATGATTATTATTCTATTAGTAATAGCAATTATATTAATTGCTATAGGGGGAATCATATATTTTATTCCATCTAATAATAAAACAAATGGCAATGCTCCAAATAAAGCCATGTCTGATGAGAAAGCTAGTCAGTATATTGATCAACTAACTGATGTCATTATTAATGGGGGAACAAGAGAAGAATTAGTATCAGTACTTCATAGTGATGAGATACTAGATACATATATCATGACTGGAGAAGATATGTATCTTCTCCAAAGACCTGATGATAAAACAATAGAAAAGTATTCCTTAGAGGAATATGTTAAAGCTAGTGAAGAATTGGCTAAAAAATTAGAAACAGCTATTCAAAATAATTTTGAGTATAATATTACAAATATTAATGCAGATGACGAATATACAACTGTAGAAATTTCTTATAGGACTTATTATTATAATGCCTATATTAACGATCTTTCTGCTATTCAAAATGAACTATTAGTAAGAGCTGGCTATGATTTTGAAAATCTTTCTGATAGTGAACAACTTCAAGTAGATGTATATAAAGCTAAAATAAAAGCTGCATCAATATTAGATAATTACTTAAATAATTATATTAATGAGAATGAAACAAATAATACTGTTGTTAGTTATATTAATAATAGAATAGAAGATAGTGGAGAAGATTTTGTATCATATTTAATAAATTTAACTGGTTTTACTTATGATAATTCAGGTAACATAACAACGGAAGAAGATCTTAATAATCTTTTAGCAAATTATGACTTAACAAATCCTCTAGCTTTATGATAAAATAATTAACATTAACGAAAGAAGGAATTTACATTATGAAAAAAATTATTTTAACAGGTGATAGACCTACAGGTAATCTACATTTAGGTCATTATGTAGGCTCTCTTAAAAATAGAGTTAAATTACAAGAAAACAGTGACTATGATGAGATGTATGTCTTTATCGCTGATACACAAGCTTTAACAGATAATTTTAATAATCCTAAGAAAGTTAGAGATAGTGTCTTAGAAGTAGCGATAGATTATTTATCTGTAGGACTAGACCCAACTAAAGTAACTATCTTTATTCAAAGTATGATAAGTGCTTTACCAGAGCTTACTATGTATTATATGAACTTAGTAACATTATCAAGATTAGAGAGAAACCCTACTGTTAAAAGTGAAGTGAAACAGAAAGATTTTGGTAGTAGTATTCCAGTAGGATTTTTAAATTATCCTATTAGTCAAACAGCAGATATAACGGCTTTTGATGCTACTATCGTTCCTGTTGGTGATGATCAATTACCAATGTTAGAACAAGCTAGAGAGATAGTTAGAAGTTTTAATAATATATATGGAGATACTTTAGTTGAACCTAAAGCAGTAATACCAGATAATGAGGTTTGTAGAAGACTTCCTGGTACTGATGGTAAAGCTAAGATGAGTAAATCTTTAGGTAATTGTATATATTTAAAAGATGATAGTGAAACAGTTAAAAAGAAAGTTATGAGTATGTATACTGATCCTAATCATTTAAGAGTAGAAGATCCTGGTAATACTAAGGATAATCCTGTATTTATCTATTTAGAGGCACTTGCAAATGATGATCATTTTAAGAAGTATTTACCTGAATATAAGAATCTTGATGAATTAAAAGCTCATTATGAAAAAGGTGGGTTAGGAGATGTTAAAGTAAAAAGATTTCTTTATGATGTTATAGAAGATACATTAACTCCTATAAGAAGTAAAAGAAAGTATTATGAAGAGAATATAGATTTAGTTTTAGATATATTGAAAAAAGGTAGTGTTAAAGCTAATGAGAAAGCAAATGAGACTTTGAAAAGAGTTAAGAGGGCTATGTTAATAGATTATTTTGAGTAAAATAAAAGACTAGTGATGTTAAATTTCTACTAGTCTTTTTAATATACAAATATGGATAAAAGTATTAATGCCGTATTATGTATGGCATGCATAATAATAGATGGATAGATACTTTTAGTATCATAATAAGTTAGGGCAAAAAAGAAACCTAGACTACCGTAAGGAATAACATATAAATACTCTAAGATATTACCACTACCTATGACATGTAATAGACCAAATATTAAACCAGAAGCCGTAGCATATACCCATTTATTCTTAAATAGCTTAGATACACCTTTTCTAAATGTTAATTCTTCGGCAATAGGTGCTAGTATTCCTGCTGTAAATAACATTAGATAAGGAGTAGAACTAACTAAAGTCTGGACTGCTTGTTCATTACTAGAAGTATTTAAATTAGTAATTATACCTATAGTTACATTAGATATACACATAATCATAAGACCTATAAACCAGTATTTAAAGGCAGTGTCCATATTTAACTTCCAGTTCTTTTTAAAAGTCTTAAATTCTTTTTTTAATTCTTTGAAGTATAAAATTATTAATATTAATACTAACATCAAGTCTGTAAACGTGTTTACAATAGCTAAGTCACTTGATGTATAATTTTTAACATCAATATTAAATAGAGCGATTGGTATTACTTGTAAATAACTACTAAAATAAAATATAAGAAATGTTAGTAGTCCTTTACATATTTCTAATATTCTTTCTTTTTTCATATTCATCACCTACTATATAATAATATCATTAAATAACTGTTTTGACAAAAATAATTTTATATAGTTGTGACTTTTTTTTCAAAATGTCCGCTTTTGTATTTTCGTTTACAAAACAAAATGTCCTATTATAAAAATCGGTAA
>CALVIV010000049.1 GCA_944331935.1 uncultured Bacilli bacterium
TTTACTAAAAAAGACCATAAAAAAAAGACCTTATTAGTCCAACTTCTCATAATATTTTTCTTCTCATAACATAGAGATTATTCTAATACAGGCGAATATATTACAGTGAAATTATTTGATGATAGATTAGAAATATTAAGCCCTGGTAAACTTAGTGGATTTATTACTTTAGAAAATATGAAAACAGAACGATATTCAAGAAATCCTCAGATAGCAAGAGTTTTAACTGAATTTGGTATTGTTAGAGAATTAAATGAAGGTGTAAAAAGAATATATAGTGAAATGCAAAGATTTTATTTAAAAGACCCTATTTATTCTGAACCTAATCAACATTCAGTTTTGTTAGTTCTTGATAATAATATAGTTATGAGAAGTAAAAGAAAAACTGAGACAATGTTAAAAAATAGTGAAATAGAACAGAAATGGGAACAATTAAATTATCAAGAAAGACAAGTATTGCAGGCGATATATGATAAAGGTGAAATTACTGCAGAAGAAGTACAAACAATAATTAAAAGAGGTAGAACAACTGCTGTTAAATTGCTTAATAGATTAGTTGATTATGATATAATAGTTTGGACAGGTACTACCAAATATGATAAATTTGGTAGATACATTCTTAAATAAATTTTCAATTTATTTAAGAATGACTATGCTTTCACATGCTTTCACATGCTTTCACTTCTGTTCAGATGCATTCATTTTAAATTATGTATATTATAAAGATTATAAGATTAACTACTATTTTAGTTAATCTTTTCCTTTACTTAATTTTACTTTTGATTTTTAAAATAATTTGTAAATTAAAAGTATCTATGCTATTATTACTTTATAAGATAAAATACAGGATGGAGGACGTGGTTATATGGTAAAAAAAGATGTTGTAGTAAAAAGTGTATCAGGATTACATGCAAGACCAGGTAGTGCCTTAGTAGAACTTGCTCTTACATTTAACTCTGATATAAAACTTATTCATAATGGTAGTAGTATTAATGCTAAAGAAATACTAGAAGTTATGATGGGAAATATTAACTGTGGAGATAAATTAACAGTTGAAGTTAATGGTGATGATGAAGAAAAAGCCCTTGATGCAATATGTGAATATATAGAAAAGGGTGAAGAGTAGATGAAATACTTAGGTAATAAAGTAGGTAATGGTCTAGCTCTTGGAAAAGTATATATAATAGATGCTAAAATTCCAGAACTAAAAGAGATTAAACTAACAACAGATGATGAGATTACTAAAGAAAAAGAAGACTTAAAGACTATTGTAGAAAGTGTTTGTAAAGATTATGAAGAATTAGAAAGAGAAGCAACTTCTGATGATATACGAGAGTTATGCAACTTTTATAAAATACTTTTAAGTTCTAATTCCTTAATAACCTCTATGGAAGAAGTAATAGATGAAGAAAAATGTGATAAGTTAACCGCTATTACTAAAGTAATGAAAAGAAAAGCTGAAGAGTTATCATTAGTCGATAATGCTTATTTAAAAGAAAGAAGTAAAGATATAGAAGATGTTACTAATAAACTGCTTAGAAAAGCTTTAGGTATTAAAGAGATAGACTTAAGTAAACTGTCTCATGATACTATTTTAGTAGCAGAGTCTATTCCACCATCAGTTTTACTTTCTAATAACTTAGGCTATGTTAAAGGAATAGTTGCAGAAATTGGTGGTAAGACAAGTCATGTGGCAATACTGGCATCAACTCTTGGTATTCCCTCAGTATTTGGTATAAAAGAAGTTAGTAAAACCTTAACAGATGGAGAGTTAATCTATGTTAATGGTAATGAAGGCTATATTGAGAATAATTTAACAGATACGAAGATTAGTGAGATTAAAGAAAAGATAAAGAAAGAAGAATTACTTAAAGCCTCATTAGTTGATATGAAAGATAAACCTTCATTAACTAAAGATAATAAATCTCTACTTATAACTGCAAATGCCGGGGATTTATCAGAACTTGATAAATTATTAGAAGTTAATTCTGATGGTATCGGACTATTTAGAACAGAGTTCTTATTCTTAAATAGAAGTGTAGAGCCTGAAGAAGATTATTTATTTAATGTCTACAAGACTTTTGCAGAAAAGCTTAATGGCAAACAGTTAATTATTAGAACTCTTGATATCGGTGGCGATAAGAAATGTCCTTATATTGATATTAAAGATGAACAAAATCCATTCTTAGGATATAGAGCGATAAGATACTGTTTAGATAATAAAGAGTTCTTTAAGGTAAGTCTAAGAGCAATTCTTAGAGCAAGTCACTATGGTAATGTCATGATAATGTATCCAATGATATCATCATTAGAAGAAATATATAAAGCTAATGAGATATTAGATGAAGCGAAAAGAGAACTTGCTAGTAAAAATATACCTTTTGATGAAAATATCAAAGTAGGTATTATGGTAGAAGTTCCTAGTACCGCAGTTATGGCCGATATGTTAATAGATGAAGTTGATTTCTTTAGTATTGGTACTAATGATTTAATCCAGTATACAGTTGCAGTAGATAGATTAAATCCAACTGTTAGTAACCTTTACAGTTTCTATAATCCTGGAGTTATTAGACTTATTAAAAAGACAATAGACTCAGCTAAAGATAAAAAAGATAAGTTTGTTGGTATGTGTGGAGAGATGGCTGCAGACCCACTTGCAATTATTCTTCTTGTTGGTTTAGGACTACAAGAGTTTAGTGTAAATGCTAGTATGGTCTTAAAGGTTAAAAAACTAATATCTATGATAGATAGTAAGGAAGCTAAGATAATAGCAGATAAAGTATTAACTTTAAAAACTGCTAAAGAAGTAGAAGCTTATTTAGATGGAGAAGCTAAGAAAATATATGGTAAATATTATTAAAAGGAGGATGAAATAATGGCAAAAGATAATAATATTTTATTAGCAAGAATTGATAATAGATTAATTCATGGACAAATAGTTTGTTTATGGGCAGGGGCAGTAGGAGCAAATCTAATTGTTGTAGCAGATGATGAGACTGCAGAAAATGAAATAGAACAAAGTGTTATGAAGATGGCTGCATCATCACTTGGCTATGATACAAGATTTTTTACAATACAGAAGACTATTGATATTATAGATAAAGCATCAGATGACCAACACATTTTATTAATATGTCAAACTCCTAAAGATTTAAGGAGAGTAATTGAAGGAGGTGTAAAGATAAAGGAGGTAGATATTGGTAATATGTATTATGATGAAGGTGAAAAGAAGCTAACAGATAAAGTTTCTGCTAGTAAAGAAGATCTTGATGATTTAAATTATATCAAAAAACATGTTGATAAAATTTATATTCAAGATACACCTGATTCACCAAAAGAAGAATTTTAAGGGAGGAAGATTTAGATTATGGAAATAACATTATTACAAGGAATAATTATAACATTGGTAGTTATGGTTCTTGTTATTGATAGACACCTAGAAGCATTATTCATCTTTAGACCAATTATTGTTTGTCCTATAGTTGGAGCGATTCTAGGTGACTTAAATACAGGACTTGTAGCAGGTGGTATGGTAGAACTTGCTTTTGCAGGTATAGCAGGTATTGGAGGAGCAAGTGTTCCAGAAGCCTTACTTACTAGTGTTATGACTGTTGTATTCGCTCACATTACAGGAAATAATGTAGCGACTAGTTTAGCATTAGCATATCCATTTGGAGTATTATTACAATTCTTATGGACTGTTAGAAATACAGCTTTTGTTTCTTTCAATGGTCCTGCTGAAAGATATGCTAAAGAAGGAAATATTAAAGGATTATTTAAACTATGCTTTTATGGAATAGCAATTACAAGTATTGCTACTGGTATTTTAACATTCTTATCAGTATATGCCGCTCAAGAACCATTAAGAAATCTAGTACAAGCAATGCCTGATTGGTTAATTAATGGTTTCCAAGTAGCTGGAGGATTACTTCCTGCTGTTGGATTTGCTATGTTACTACGTGTAACTTTAAAAGCAAGATATATACCTTATTTACTTGCAGGATTCCTATTCGCAACATTTATCCAAATAGACAACGTTTTACCAGTTGCTATTATGGGACTTGCTTTTGCTATGATGGAGTTCTATAGAAGTGGTGATAAAGAAGTTGCTTTAGCAAGTGGAAAGGAGAGTGAGAAGAGTGGCATCTAAAGAGAAAAAACGTAAAAGAGTTGTAACAGATTCTGATTTAAATGATTTAGCTTTACTTTCTGTCTTAAATCAATCATGCTTTAACTATGAAAGAATGCAAAGTATTGGTTTTACTGCAGGAATGGGACCAGCATTAAAAAAGATATATAAGAATGACCCTAAGACTTTGTCAAAAGTTTTACATGATAACTTAGAGTTCATTAATACTCACAATACATTACTTCCTTATTTACAAGGATTAATGTTATCACTTTATGAAGGTGGAGAAGATCCTGAGACTGTTAAAAAGATTAAAATATCTTTATTTGGACCTTTAGCAGGTATAGGAGATGCCTTATTCTGGTTTACATTACTTCCAATTACAGCAGGAATATGTGCATCACTTTCTGACCAAGGAAATGTTTTAGGACCAATAGTATTCTTCTTAGTATTCTTTGCTGCTTTCTTACTTCGTTTTCCACTTGCAAGAATGGGTTATAAAACAGGTACTAAAGCCTTAGATAAATTACAAGAGAATACGAAAAGAGTTAGTAATGCTGCTTCAGTATTAGGTGTTACAATATTAGGTGGATTAATTGCAAGTTATGTAACTTTAACAGTTAAAACAACTATTGATATTGGACATGATGCTACTGTAAGCTTACAAACAGATTTCTTTGATAAGATTATGCCTAATTTATTACCATTTGCATTTACTTTCTTAATCTATTTCTTATTAAGAAAGAAAGTAAATACTACAGTATTAATAGTAGGTATTATAATAGTATCAATTGTATTCTCATTCTTTGGAATACTTTAGTAAAAAGCCTATTAAGGCTTTTTCTTTTGGCTTAAAAATGATATAATTTTTTTGAAAGGTAGTGAGATAATGAAACAGATTATAATAATAACAGGACATAATAACTTTGCTAGTGGAATTTTAAGTTCTCTAACTATGATAGCAGGAGTTAAAGATAATGTTTATGCAGTAGACTTCTTAAGTAGTGATAATGATAATACATTAGAAGATAAATTTAATAAGATAATTAGTGATAATAAAGATAGTGAGATTTTATTTGTCTGTGATTTAATGGGAGGAACTCCATTTAAAGTAGCATCTAAAATTGCTTTTACTAACAATAGTTATGAAGTAGTAACAGGTATTAACTTAGGAGGTTTAATAGATACTTCTATGAAGTTAGATAAGATGAGTATAAAAGAATTAAAAACATCTTGTAAGGAAGCTTCTATTAAATCAGTTATACCTTTAGAAAAAGTAATAGAAAAAGATAAAGAAGAACCTAGTGAAGGAATTTAAGGATGAAAGAAATATTTTTAAGCTTTAGACCAGAGTATTTTAAACCTTTATTATATGGAATAAAAAAATATGAATATAGAAAGAGGTTTTGTAATGAGGAAACAAAAGCTTATCTTTATTTAAGCGGTAAAGCAAGATGTGTTGTAGGAATATTAGAATTGGGTAAGCCCATACGTTTAGATTTAACTAGGAATAATTATTTAGAGTATAGCGATACTTTAAAGAGAGTAGATAATTATATTTCAACAGGAGATATAAATGCTATTCCAATAAAGTCTCTATCGTTGTTTAAAAAGCCAATTACTTTAGATGAGATTAGAGAAAAAATTCCTAATTTTATGCCTCCACAACTTTATTATGTGTTAGATAGTAAAATTGAATTAAAAAAACTATTAGAAGAAAGATTTGTTGGTGACAAACTTTTTGTTCATAATCATAATCAAATATATTATGATAATCTTTCTATGTCAGTTAGTGACTTAGAAAAAACAAAAGAGTTTAAAGAATTAGACTTATATTATAGTGAAAATGAAACGTTTAGTAATATTAAAATTTAATGTATAATAAAAGAAGCATATATTGTTTGCTTCTTTTTAGTTATAGATATGTTAATTTAAAATTAAGATTTTATATTTCATCTTTCTTGTATATAAAAATTGTAAAATTAATAATTATAATGATTAAGTCATCAAAATGTTAGCAAACTATAATTGTAAATAGAGTATTAAAAAAGTGAAGATTAAGTTTTCTTCACTTTTAATATATCTAAAATGTATTAGTTCTTCCCTTTAACACAGGTACATGGTCTTGATATGTTCCTTTAGTAAAGGCCATTTCACAAGATAATAATTGCATTACGATAGCAGCTTGATAGAAAGCATAGATACTTTCAGACTCATCTATCATAATTGCCATATCTGCTATATCAGCAATTTCCTTATCATTAGTAATTACATAAGTCTTAGCTTTTGTATCTTTTAAATAAGTAACAACTCTTTTAATATCTTCGTTAGTTTTATCATCTACTGCAAATAAAACTACTGGAGTTTTGGGACTAGTTGAGGCAAGGGGTCCATGACAAAACTCACTAGCTTTATATGGAATAACTGGAACTAAACATGTTTCCATAACTTTTAGAGCAAATTCTTTAGCAAGAGAGTAACTATAACCTCTAGCAATAGAAAAGCCCATCTCCATAGAGATTAATTCTTTAGCCATAGGTTTAACATCCTCGTATAAATCTAATCCTTTCTTAACAGCTTCTATATATTTATCATCATCAAAGCTATCTTCTTCACCGCTTAAGCATAAAGCTAACTTAGTTAAGATATATAAAGTAGTAGTATATCCTTTAGTAGCAGCTCCTGCTTTAGTTTCTCCAATCTCATTATAAATATGTTTATCAGTTGCTTCTGCTACTAATGAATTAGGATTATTAGTAATAGCAAAAGTATAAGCTCCAGACTCCTTAGCTTTCTTTAAAACAGTACTAACATCATATCCTTTACCAGACTGAGAAATAGCAATTACACAAGTATTAGATAAATCCATATTACTATCATAAACAGTAAATATGGAAGCATCTGCCATTTCTACAGGAATTTTTGTATGTAATTCTAAGAAAAACTTACCAAAGATACCTCCATGAGTAGATGTACCTCTTGCAACTATCATAAAGTTTTTAGGATTAAATTCTTTAATCTCTTTAGCAATAGCAGGTATTACATCTTTATTCTTTTCTATACAGGCTTCTAGTGCTGTAACTTCTCTTATTTCTTCTAACATTTTTGTATTATTCATTTAATCATCTCCCTACCTTAATTTTAACACAGTAATTTTTTTTAACAAGAAATAATAAGTAATAAGACACTTTCTTTACAAATATAATTTTAATGGGTGTTATATATGTTTAATAAATTTGATACGATTAGGCCTTATACAAAAGGTGAAACTTGTAGGACTTTTCCGGTATATTATCCACCACAACATCAAGATATACAACCAGGTATGGAATACTTAATGAAACCACTTCCTGTTTTTGATGATTCTAATTATAGAGGTAGTGGTAAATTAAAAGATAAAGTTGCCATTATTACAGGAGGAGATTCTGGTATTGGTAGGGCAGTTGCTGTCTTTTTTGCTAAAGAAGGAGCAAAGCTTGTTTTAGTTTATTATAATGAAGAAAGGGATGCTAATGATACAAAAGATTATATTGAAAGGTTAGGCGGAGAAGTATTATTAATTCATGGTGATTTAAAGAATAAGGACTTTTCTAACTTTATTGTAAATGAGACACTAGACTGTTATGGTAAGATAGATATTTTAGTTAATAATGCAGGCGTTCAGTATTTTGCCGATAACCTAACAGATATTTCTAATGAACAGTTTGACTATACAATGAAGTCTAATATCTATTCTATGTTTTATTTAACTAAAGCGGTACTTCCTTATTTAAAGAGTGGCTCTAGTATTATTAATACCACTTCTATTACGACTTATAATGGAGAAGGGGATTTAATTGATTATGTAACAAGTAAAGGAGCGATTGTTGGTTTTACAAGAGCACTTGCTACTAATCTTGCTCCTAAAAATATAAGAGTAAATGCCGTTGCCCCAGGACCATTTTGGACAGCTCTACAACCTGCTAGTAGAAAGGCTAAAGATATTCCAACATTTGGTTCTACTGGTCCTATGAAGCGAGCAGGGCAACCCTATGAGATAGCAGCTATCTATGTTTATTTAGCAAGTAATGATTCTAGCTATACTACAGGTCAAGTAATTCATGTTAATGGCGGAGAGTATAAAGGATAAAGTAAAAAAGCTAGTTAGTTAGCTTTTTTCTTTGCAATTAAAACAATTTCTGTAGGGAAAATATTACCACCATAATACCTTAAATAAAAGTTATAATTTTTATTGATACTCTTAATTAATTTAGGGATTCTAATTAAATCATTAAAGCCATGATAAATAGATATTAATAGAGTAGGACTATCGTTTTTAATATGCTTCTTAGCACCCTCTATTGCCTTAAACTCAGCTCCTTCAATATCCATCTTAATAATATCGACTTTCTCTTTTATATCTTCATCTAAAGTTACCGCTTCAATATCACCTTTAGCATCACTAATAGTATTAGCAGAATTATCAACACTACTAGTATTAAGGCTTAAAGTAGTCCTCTTATCATACAAAGCCTTATCTCTTATAATAATATCTTCATTAAAGATAAATTTATCTTTTAAAGTAGAGACTGAAGAATCAGTAACTTCATAACAGTAAATCTTTTTATATTCTTCTAAATAAGTATCTAAAAAGTCATCAACACTATCTCCTATATAACTACCTACATCTACATAAACAGTATCTTTAGTAGTCTTAACTAAATCGGGGTCAAAGTAATGTTTATAACAAGTATCTCTAACTTCATGTAACATAGTAAAGTCATAGTAATAATAATTTCTAAGTATAGCTAGTAATATCTTTTTAGACTTATAATCTTTTAAGCTTTGATAAAATACTACTAAATCAGTTAAATTATTCTTTAGAAGATTAACTACCATTTTAATCTCTTCAAAGTCATTATTAATATAATCTAACTTACCCCAATAATTAAAACTATTAAGAAAAGTCTCGATATTATCTCTTAACTCTTCATTAAGACTTAGATATCTATTCTTTATATTTAAATAGACTTCTTCTTTACTCATTAATTCTAACTTCTTAATTAAACTATAAAACTCATAATCAATTTTATTCATTATATCACCAATATAATCTATGTAAAAAAAGTTTAATTGTTTAAAAAATTGTGTTAATATATTAACAAAAGGAGAATGACATTATGAGAAAAGCTAAAATAAAAAATGTTAAAGTTATGATTGGTAGTGGAGAGCATTCAATGTTTCTAAACGTACCAAAAGGTAAAAAAGTAATGCTTGAAGATGGGACATTTATAAGAGCAGGGATAACAGCTGAAGAAGCAAGAAATGAATTTTTAGAAAGAGAAAATAAAATTATAGAAGAGATTGAAAAAGAACAACTAAAAGAAAAAGTTAAAAAGAAAGTGTTATCAATTTTTAAGAGAATTTAGCGAACAAAAATTTTATAAAAAATGTATCTTGTTCGATTGATTTATTTTTATATATATGTTACATTATTAACGGAATACCTAGTTGTTTAGGTACTATCCCTTTCTAACTTATAATTTTATTATTTGTGAAAGGGGAGATGGATATGAGAAAAATAGAAAAGTTTCTTTGTTTAATCATTATCCTTCTTATTATTCTGATTTATTTCATTATAATAAAATTAGTACCTACTCCTTAGAGTGGTACTATTAGCATAAAACATTTTATGGGATAGTACCTATCAGAGCAAGCTAGGTATTCCCTTTTTTATAATATGTAAATTTTTCTTACATATTCATAGTATCATAAATATTAAATATTGTCAAAATTCTCTTTTTAAAAAATCACATCTTACTTATTTCAATTATCATATCCATATCATCATCATTAGCCATAATATTTTTATGGATTTCTTTACATTTTTCACATCTATAAATAATTTTATAAGTATCTTTAAACTTTTCAATACCAATAGGTTTTAACAATCCTTTGCACTCATTTAATCTATCACCTGGCATAATATCTACATGTTTTGAGTAAAGGCAATAAGGACAGTGATCTCTTGCACTATACTTTAAAGGTAATACTTTCTTACCACAATTTTCACAAACAAATTCTTCATCTTTCATCGTAAATCTTTTCATAATTATTTCCTTCTTAAACTATATTTTACTATTTTTATTTTTTTCTAATTTTTCATTTAATAAAGATATTATATAATTATTTCAAAATATTATCAATTTATTATAAAGTTGGACGGAGTCTAAATTTATCGGAAAATAAAAAAGATGAAAGAACTCGTGGTATAATATACCTATAAATAACAATAAAA
>CALVIV010000050.1 GCA_944331935.1 uncultured Bacilli bacterium
CAATAGATAAAAAAGATGGAGTATTTGATGATATGAGTTTTAATTATTATGATACATTTAAAACTGATTTCTTTATGACTAAAGAAGAGGCACTTGATAATTATGAAAGCTCAATGAATCATGCTATGGTAGTTACTGGAGTAAATTTAGAAGATAATAAATCAACTAAATGGAAACTTGAGAATAGTTGGGGTGAAGATGTAGGTAATAAAGGATATTTTGTCGCTAGTGATACTTGGTTTGATAAGTATGTATATCAAGTTGTTATTAATAAGAAATATTTAACTCAAGAACAATTAGATGAAATGTCATATGAACCAGTAGAGTTAAAACCATGGGATCCTTTAGGAATGCTTGCTAGATAATAAACTTTTTGTTGTGATTATTAATAAGTTGATATAAAATAAAAATATAGATAATATGAAACTTTTTGTTGACACTAGAATACTTGTTCGTTATAATATATAACTAAACAAATCATATTATCGAAGATTGGAGGTGCTTCTTTATGAAAGAAGAGAAAAAAAGCTTAAAATTTCCTAATGGCTTTTTTACTAAAATAAGGAGAGAAGCAACACCTAGTAAAGATAAAGATGATACGATTATACCAATTAAATGGTCTAAAAAAGTTCTTACTAAAAAGAAAAAAGCTATAGTAAATAAAATGGATGTGTAGGTGATTAATATGTGCAAAGTTGGTGATGTTATAGTAATAGACAAATATATTAGTGATGATGGGACAGTGTTATCACGTCATTCCTTTGTCGTAATTGATGATAATGCTGATGAAATTAAAGGTTTAAAATATGATTTTGTTGCTAATGTTATGTCAAGTTTTAAAGATGAAAAACATAAACATAGAAAATTAAAGTATAAAGAAAATGTTGGAGTCACTAGCGACGATATAATTTCAGATAATAAAAATATTGAAGCTATTGTATAATGCTTTAAACAATACAGAAAGAAGGAAGTAATATGAGAGATGAATTAATGTACCCTAGAGCTTTTGCTCTAATGCCTGTACCTGTAGAAATGGCTTATAATAAAGCAGATTTTAAAGTTTATGATGGTGTATACTGCTATGTTGTATCTCCTTGCTATATTGTTAGAAGGTGTACAGACTATATGCAAGATGAATATGGTATTGAAAATGATGGCTTTGAAGTCGTTTTCCCACGAAAATACTTAGGTGAACAATTTGAGTTTAATAAAAGGACAATACCTGGAAAAAAATTAGATATAGTTCCTGAATTGTATCCTTCTGTTTCATATATTAATAGGAGAAAAAAATATAAAAATACTATTTTTCTTGATTATAATCAGTTAACAGAAGATTATGAAGAAGCTATAAAGATGCGCGATAAAGAAAATGAAAAGTTAGTGATGAAACACATAATAAATCACGATTGTTTGTGTATTGATAGAAGTTGTGTAGACGATGATGCCTATAAAGATGCAATTAATGATAAGGCGACTGAAAAAATTGCTATATATAATGAAGAAGTAAATAAATACCAAGAAGAACTTAATAAATTAGAACCTAAAGAACAAGTAAATAAAACAGGTCTTATAGTGAAAAAATATATAATAAGGAAGTAGAATTAATATGAGAGACGAATTAAAGTATCCTAGAGCCTTTGCTATCCAAAAAATGGTAAAAGAAGCATGCATAAATTATAATAGTTTTGATGAAATATTAGGTTATATAGTTTCTCCATGCTATTTAATAGAAGAACACTTATTATATGATAAAGATGGTAATAGTCGTAAAGAATATAAGGTTGTATTTCCTAGGAGTGTAGATAGTATATACTATGATTATATTGATAGAGATTATATACCAGATATTAATAGTTATGGAGAATGTAAAAATGCAGTTACAGTTGACTTTATAACATATGATTATGAAGAAGCGATTAAATTAAGAGATGAAAAGATAAAAGATAGGGTATTTAATGGAACAAATTTATTTTTACCATTAGAACCTATTGAAACTTATAATGATAGAGGTACTGAATATATGGAGAAAATTGAAAAATATCAACAAAGGCTTAATGAAGCAGAGCCTAAAGAACAAGTTAAGAAAAAAATAAAAACACCTGCGAATAAGTAGGTGTTAAATACTTTATTGGTAGCCTGTACGGGGTTCGAACCCGTGAATACGAGCTTGAGAGGCGCGCGTGTTAAACCACTTCACCAACAGGCCATAAATAAGTTACTAATAAATTTTAGCATACTTTTTTTAAATGTGCAATACTTGCAGAAAAGAAAAAAATATGATATAATACTCTTCCTATGAGAAAGGCAGTGATATATATGATAAGTTTACCATTAATGATAAATGATGTAATATTAAAAGTAACTATTAACTTTAAAGATTTAGAGGTAAAAAAAGATATATTAGATTCAGGGGCAAAAGATGTAAAAGAAAGCGATATCGTTATTGGTAAAACTCATCTTAGAGCCTATGAAGATAGTAAGAAACCTATTACAGATCCTAAAGCTATTACAGATTTTATTAGAAGAAATATTAATTATGGAAGTGAAAATGCTAATTATATTGAAGTAAATACTAGAAAATATAAAGATAGAGATTTCTATGATACTTATATCATTCCTGCTCCATCATATAAACCTAACGAAGTAAATGATTATATTTATGGTACACTTGTAAATAATATTAGACTTAGTAGTCCAGATAAAATAAAGAAAACAAATATATCACTTGCTAATATTGGTTTTGATGAATTATTTAATGGAGAATTTTATGAAAGACTTGCAGCTATAAAAAACAACAATCCTAATCCATTATATATAAGAAATAGTTTAATGAATGCTGGGTGTGAAAAACAACTAGAAATATTAGATTTCTTTAATACTTTGGATTATGAGAATAGTAAAAATAGCGATGTTTTATTAACTGAGGAACTAAATACAGTGAATGCTTTCTTTAGTGATTCTAGTAAGATAAATAGATTCCTAACAAACTATAAAGATATTGCTATTAATAATTATGATAGTTATATGTATCTTGCTACTTTAAATAACTTAGTTAATGGAAGGAATTTAGAGTGGCCAGTATTATCTGAAGAACAACAAAAAATACTTATTAAAAAATTAAATTCTAATAATAAGGTTGCTTAATTATGAAGTTTACTAGATTAGAGAACTTAATTGGTTCTTTTTCTTTAGAAAAGTTAAAAAAATCTACTATTGTAGTTATCGGTTTAGGAGGAGTAGGGGGATATGTTGTAGAAGCCCTTGCAAGAAGTGGTATTGGTAATTTAATACTAGTAGATTATGATAAAGTTGATATTACTAATTTTAATAGGCAGATAATCGCTGTTAATAATAATATTGGTAAGTATAAAGTAGATTGCTTTAAAGAAAGAACAGTGGGTATTAATGAGTATTGTAATGTTATTACTTATAACTTGAGAATAGATAATGATAACATTAAAGATATTTTTAATACTAAAATAGATTTTGTAGTGGATGCTGTTGATGATGTAAGAGCAAAGATATCTATTATTAATTATTGCCTAGAACATAATATAGACTTTATTAGTTCTATGGGTACTGGTAATAGATTAGATCCTAACAAATTAACTATTACTAAGTTAGATAAAACTTATAATGATCCACTAGCAAGAGTTATGAGAGGTAAATTTGATAAAAGTATTCAGAAAAAAATAACAGTCTGTACTTCTACTGAATTACCACTTAAAGTTAAAGATAAATCTGTTATAGGTTCTAATGCTTTTGTGCCTAGTAGTGCAGGACTTTTAATAGCAAGTTATATAATAAAAAAATTAATTTAATTATAATTAATGGGGGTTGGTTATATGAGTAAATGTGTAAAATTAAGTGATTATTTAGATTTGTCATATCTTAAAAGTAATTATATTGTACTTAATAAATATATAAATAGTAGACTTAGAAGATTTGATAAAATAGGTAAGAAAAGATCATTTTATCTAGAAGAAATAATTAAGATGTTAGATAAGAACGATGATAAATTAAAACAATCTGAATATATAGTAAATTTAAAAACAAAAATGGAGTTATTATTAGTTAAAGAAGATAACAGAAGTTATTATAAATATATTTTAGGTTTGTTAGAAAAAGAAAGTTTAACTGAAGATGATATTATTTCTTCTATAGCTTTTATTGATAATAAAAAGTATATTTTAAAAAAATTAGTTAGCAAAGTTGATAATATTTTGTCTTTTAATAATATGACTTTAAATATAATTAAAGATAGAATTAATGATGATAGTTTTGTAGATGAAATCATAAATGAAGAGAAAAGAGCTAAAGCTGAAAAAATAGCAAGTATTTTAGAAAATATAAACGATACTAATATTGATTTGAATTTTTTACAAACTAATTATAATGAATTGCTAGAAATATTAAAAACTACAACTTTAAATATA
This sequence comes from uncultured Bacilli bacterium, assembly GCA_944331935.1. Classification (GTDB taxonomy): domain Bacteria; phylum Bacillota_I; class Bacilli_A; order RF39; family UBA660; genus Onthousia. Next base: position 4,437 of record CALVIV010000050.1, read on the forward strand.
AAAGTTATAGAAATGATCATAAGAGGTATGAATAGTAATATAGATAAAATTAAATTAAACTATCCTAATTGTAAAGATTTAATATATATCTTAGAAGAGATTAGTAATATTATTAAAACAAACCATATAAATAAAATTACTGATGATGTTATTAATACTTCTCTTAATATAGAGTTGGGTAGTACCTTTGATGGTCCTTTAAAATATCCAAAATCAAATACTTCTTTTATTTATCAAGATACACCAATAATCGCTTTAGATAAACAAGTATCACTTGATTTAGATAGTGCCTTTTCTATTGATAAGGATAATGATTTGTACTTTTTTAATGTATATGTTGCTGATGTTCCATCGTTTTTAGGACAAAATAGAGGTTTAAGTATTAATTCTTATAAACAAGGTATGTCATATTATTTAAGAGATAAAGGTAATACTATTAATTATGATATGTTACCAGCTAATCTTTCACATGATTATTTAAGTATGTTAAGTAAAGACGTTTCTTTACAAGCTAAAGATGCTATAGTTTTTCATTTTGTTATTGATAAAAAAGGTAATATTTGTTCTTCTTCTGTTAATAGAAATAAAGTTCTAACTGACTATAATTTAACAAGTAATGATGCTATTAGAATATTAGACAAAGAAAAGGCTAGTAGTAAGGTTGATAAATCTATATGTTTATTAAGAGATTTATGTAGGAGTATCTCTTCATCTTCACCAAAACAATATCTTTCTAATCTATCTAAAGTGACTATTGATGATATGATTGCACTTCCTTCACTTTTAGTTAATTATTACCTTAGTGAAGAGTTAGATTTTGGTATATATAGTGAGAATGGAACATATACAAGTAAACCAGTTAATGATATTTATCTAACTGGTAGTGCCCCTTTAAGACGTTATGTTGATGATATAAATCTTGCTATACTTCTAGAGCAGAAAGGCTTACAAAGCTTTGCAAAAGATGATTTTAGATACTTAGAGAATAATTTTGATGAGATAATAGAGCATTTAAACGAACAAAATTTTCTTGATAAATATATTGAAAAGAATAATGCTTTAGTAAAGAAATATTATTTGAAAAAACGAGGCTAAATTTAATTAACCTCGTTTTAAAATTTTCTATATAGTCCTACAACTTTACCTAGTATTGTAACTTCATCTAGTATTATTGGATCCATTGTATCATTTTCTGGTTGTAATCTAAAATGCCCATTTTCTTTATAAAATGTTTTAACAGTCGCTTCATTATTATTGTTCATTGCAACTACAGTCTCACCATTTCTAGCAGTACTTTGTCTTTCTACTATTAAGATATCTCCATCATATATACCTACATTAATCATAGATTCACCACTAACTTTTAAAGTAAATATTTCTTTTTTATTACCAAAAAGTTCTGTAGGTAAGGCAAAGGTCTCATCAGGACATTCTATCGCTTCAATAGGTGTTCCTGCTGTTACTTTACCAAGTAGTGGTACTTTTACAACATCATCCTCGTTATCTAAATACTCATTATCAACTAATACTTCAATAGTTCTATTAGTCCCGGCACCTTTCTTAATATATCCCTTTTTAACTAGTTGTTTAATATGAAAATGAATAGTTGCAGGACTAGATAATTTCGCTTCATCTCCTATTTCTCTTACAGTAGGTGGATAACCATTTTTAGCAATTAGTTTTTTAATTATTTGTAATATATCATATTGTCTATCAGTTAGTTTTTCCACTTTACACACTTCCTTCCTTTATTTGTTTATAGTTTAGCATAATGAGTGTAAAATGTCAAACAAATCTTCGAAAATATATTGACATAAACATCTGTTCGATATAAAATGATATCAGAAAGAAGGAGTGATAGTTATGTTAAATTTAAAAAATATTTTAAAAACTGCTTTAGGAGTTAGCCTAATCTATATAATGGCTGTTATTCTTACTTTATTTATGTGTGATAGAGTTAATGAGTTAGAGAGTAGTGAGGAGGAAATAATCAATACAACAGTTGCTTTATCTTTAAAATAGTTTTTAAAAATTCTAGCAGTGTGGTACAATAAATAAAGAAAGAGTGGTTAGATATGAAGAAAATAATATTAGTTGATGGAAATAATCTTTTATTTAGGAGTTACTATGCTACTAGTTATAGTGGAGTTATTATGAGAAATTCTAAAGGTTTTCCTACTAATGGGTTGTATGGCTTTATTAATATGATGAATAAAATTATTGAAGAAGAGAAGCCTAGTTATATTTTAGTGGCTTTTGATAAAGGGAAGACCTTTAGACATGATAAGTATGATGAATATAAAGCAGGACGTAAAGAGATGCCAGATGATTTAAGATTACAGTTTCCTAAAGCTAAAGAAGTCCTTGATGCGATGGGAATTAAACATTTTGAAATAGATAATTATGAAGCTGATGATATAATAGGTACTCTTGCAAAAGAAGTAGATGAAGAAGATGAGTTTATCGCGACAATTATTTCAAGTGATAAAGACCTACTTCAATTAATTAGTGATGAAGTAGATGTTAAACTATTAAAGACTAAGGGATCAATTAGATTTAATAGAGAAGTATTTAAAGAGTTTTATAAAGTAGAGCCTATCAATATGATTGACCTTAAAGCATTAATGGGCGATATGTCTGATCATATACCAGGGGTTAAAGGTATTGGAGAGAAAACTGCTATTAATCTATTAGAAAAATATAAGACGTTAGATAATTTATATGCCCATGTTGATGAGTTAACTCCTAAGACTAAAGAGAAGTTAATTAATGATAAAGAAAGTGCTTATATGAGTTATGACCTTGCAACTATTTATAGAAATGTAGATATTCCATTTAGTCTAGAAGATTGTAAATATAATGGGTTAAATAGAGCTAAATATATAGATATTCTAGAAGAATTAGAGTTTAAATCTCTTTTAAAGAAAGTTAATAATATAGATATTAGTAAAGAAGAAGATAATGATAGCGATAGTGATAAAAATATAGAAATAAAAGAAGTAGATGTTAAAGACTTTGATAGTAGTAGTGAATATTCCTTTTATATTGAGATGAATGCTTACAATTATAATGAATCTTTTATTATAGGAGTTAGTTTTACAAACGAAAGTGGGACTTGTTTTATAAAAGGAGAAGATGTAATTAATCATAGAGAATTATTTGAAAATGATACTCCTAAGGCTACTTATGATGTTAAGAAGTGTTATATTTTACTAAATAAACTTGGTATTAAATTAAATAATTGTAACTATGATGCCATGATTGCATCCTACCTTTTAGATTATAAAATGAATGATGATATTACTACTTTGATGAATGATTTAAAGGTGGAGATTAAGTCTTTTGAAGATACTTATGGAACTTTAAAAAGAAGAAAGAAAGTAGAATTAGATGAGACTATTAGACAATGTAATTTAAAGAGTAGCTTTATCTATAATACTAAGAGTGATTTCTTACTTAAAATAGATGAGTATGGTGAGACTAAATTATTTAGTGAAGTAGAGATGCCTTTAGCTTATGTTCTTACTGATATGGAGTTAACGGGTATTAGAGTAGATAAAGATTACTTATTAAAGTTAAAAGATGAGTTAGAAGTTAAAATAAAGGATATGGAAGAAGATATATATAAAGATGCAGGATGTACCTTTAATATTAGTTCTCCTAAACAATTAGGGGAAGTATTGTTTGTAAAGCTAGAACTTCCTTATCCTAAAAGAAGAAAGAAAGATGATACAAGTTACTCTACCAGTAGAGATATCTTAGATAAAGTAAGTCCATATCATCCTGTTGTTAATAAAGTCTTAGAATATAGAATGCTTACTAAGTTATATGCTAACTATGTAGTTGGTCTTTTAGATAAGATAAAAGAAGATGGTAAGGTTCATACTATCTTTAACCAATGTTTAACTAGAACAGGAAGACTTTCCTCAACTGAACCTAACTTACAAAATATCCCTATTAGAAGTGATTATACTAGATTAATTAGAAAAGCTTTTATACCTGAAGAAAATTCTATAATTATGAGTTCTGATTATTCACAGATAGAACTTAGAGTCTTCGCCTCATTATCTAAAGCGACTAATTTAATAGAGGCTTTTAAAGAAGATAAAGATATTCATGCAAAGACTGCTAGTGATATCTTTAAAGTAGATATTAAAGATGTAGATAAGTCTATGAGAAGAACTGCTAAAGCTGTTAATTTTGGTATTCTTTATGGTATTAGTAGTTTTGGTCTATCTGAAGACTTAAAGATAGATGTAGGTAGTGCTAAGAAGTTTATGGATAACTATTTAGAGACTTATCCTGGTATTAGTGAATATATGGATAAAGAAAAGAAAGAAGCTTATAAAAATGGTTATGTTACTACTATAATGAATAGAAGAAGAGTTATTGATGAGTTAAAGAGTAGTAATTATATGGTAAGAAGTGGCGGAGAGAGAATGGCTCTTAATACTCCTATACAAGGTAGTGCTGCAGACATCCTTAAAAAAGCGATGGTAGATTTACATAGAGAAATGACTAAAAGAGGCTTAAAAAGTAAAATACTTATTCAAGTACACGATGAACTTGTTTTAAATGTTTATAAAGATGAATTAGATGAAGTTAAAGAGTTAGTAAGAGATAAGATGGAAAATGTTATTAAGTTAGATGTTCCTTTAAAAGTAGATATTGAAACAGGTAATGATTGGTATGAAGCTAAGTAGTAAAGGAAGTGTTATATATGCCTGAAAAACCAGAAGTAATTACAGTTAGTAAAACATTAGAACATATTATTATAGGTAAGACTATTAAGAAAGTAGATGTCTATTGGGATAATATAATTATTGGTGATATAGATAAGTTTAAGAAAGATTTAGTAGATGAGAAAATTGAATCTATTACGACAAGAGGAAAATGGATAGTTATCTTTCTTACTACTAAAGCCTTAATATGTCATTTAAGAATGGAAGGAAAGTTCTTTTTTAGAGACCCTAGTGTTCCTAAAGCTAAACATGAACATGTTATTATTACTTTTACAGATAACACCGATATGAGGTTTAATGATGTTAGAAAGTTTGGTAAAATGGCATGTTTACCTAAAGATGAAGTTTATAATTTGAAGCCACTTTCTGATTTAGGATTAGAATATTATGATAAAAGTTTAACTCCTAATTATTTATTAGAAGCTTTAAGAAAGAAAAAAGTGCCTATTAAGACAGCTTTACTTGACCAATCAATTATTACTGGTATTGGTAATATCTATGATGATGAGATTTTATTTGCATCTCATATAAATCCTTTGAGGAAAGCGGATAGTATTAATTTAGAGGAAGCGGATGTTATTATTAAAAATACAAAGAAGATACTGGATAAAGCTGTTACTATGGGAGGTACTACAATTAAGAGTTTTACATCTGCAGAGGGAGTACATGGCTTATTTCAAAATGAGCTTGCTGTTCATGGCAAAAAAGATGGAGTATGTCCAACCTGTGGAGAGAAGATTATTGTTACTAAAGTAGGAGGAAGAGGAACATACTTTTGTCCTAAGTGTCAAAAATGATTTTGACAAAAATATATATTTATGATACTATGAATATGTAAAAGAAATTTACATACAATAAAAAATGAGAACACTTAATAATGGCTTGTTGAGTGGCCTCGAATAATAATATTATACTAAAAACCATCTAAATCATAGCTGAGTTAGGTGGCTTCTTCTATATTAAGGCAAGTGTTATGAATAATAATATGAGGTTTTGAAGAAATAATATGATGATTAAGGAAGAAATTAAAGGTTCTTCGACATTAAAGGGTGCTGAGTAAATTTTCAGCATTCTTTTTTGCTGGTCTAAAAAGATTAGTAATAATT
>CALVIV010000051.1 GCA_944331935.1 uncultured Bacilli bacterium
TGTATCATCTCCTCGTATTATTTTTGATAAATAAAAATCTAGCATGTTTTTATTTACACACTAGATTATACACTGTCGCAAAAAAGAATGCTGAAAATTTACTCAGCACCCTTTAATGTCGAAGAACCTGAAAACTTAATCATTACTCTTTATTCAAGTTCCAATGTAAAAGGATTCTCTTTAGTACCTAGACCTCCTGTTATAACTACATTAGATTTTAGATTTAAGGAAGGTCGAATGCCCCAAGAACCAGAAGGTTGAAAGTTTGAAACTTGATTGTAATTATCAACTATTCTAAGGCTTGTATCATCGTATATTGTTAAAAGCCAATAATAAGCATTATTTTGGTAACTTTCAAATTGCCCTGACATTAATTCTCCATAACGAAGTAATCCTACTTTAGATTCTGTACTTGTCACATATCTGGCCATACTTGCATCCATATATTTTGCTAGTTTATATGAAACACTGTCTCCTACAGTCCCTGAATACCAAGTTGTACTATCTTCTATCATATTAGCATAATCATTACCTACATAACTTGTTAGATATTCTCCATTTAAGAATGTACCTATAGTATTAATATTTGAAAAAGTTGTTGTATCTCCAAAGCTCATTGTTTTCCACACCCCAGAATCTTTCAAAGACTTGTCACTAGTTATCTTAGTTAATCCTTCTGTTTCATGGCTTAATATTCTATATAAATTATTCTCACCAGTGCCAAAAGTTATATATTCTCCACTATATCGTGTATTTAATAGAATACCATTTAGATTAGTATCATTATCTCCTTCTAAACGATAAGGATTATTCTCTGTTCCATTACCATCTACAATTTTAACATCAGATTTTAAATTTATCGTTGGGCGTATACCAAATGAAAAAGAAGAAGGTAAACCTAGATATGTTAATCCATCATCTATCACATAACGAACATAAAGCGAATCATATGGAGTTAAAGTCCACCAATATAAACCATTATTTAAATAGCTATTTGTTTCTTTATTTTTGCTAGATTGATATTCATATGTATTAAGTAATCCTACAGCATCAGTTACAGTTGCTGTTCCGTTAGGTCTTGTTATACTACCTAACTCTCTATCATCCATTGTCGCATCCCATACTGCATCTGTTACAATGAAGTTCTCATAATCTCTTAAATTACCTAAGAACCCATCTACACTTGTATCATTTAACCATTCTTCCATATAACTTCCTTCAAAAGCACTACTATTATCATCATAAGATATGGCACTTATATTCCACTGTGTTACTAACTTAGTAGTTTTCTCTTCATTATTTACACTCACTGCTCTCCATAGTTTACCAGAATACCAAATGTAATTATTAGGATCTTCTCCTGTTATGAATGTATCTGTTCCATCATCATATTGATTTTCTTTAGGAATATTTTCAAGTAATACTGTACTTGTTTCTTCCCCTACTGATTGAGTTGCTACTACTCTTAACTTTCCTTTAAAGACTTTACCACTTGCTTCCTCAGTTGTTGCATCATAGTCTATCCAGATTTTTAAGGTGTAGTTTATTGTTTCATCTGGACTTATAGTTCCAAAGTCTACTCTTCTATTAGGATTACTTCCCATGGTTGTCATATTTCTTGTCATAAATGTTTCATCATTTCTTGTTAGACTATACCTTATACTAGAGTCTGGTATTCTACTTTCTCCTTCGTTTAAAGGTAGATCATCTAAATAGATTGTATAATCTGTATCTATCTTACCATTATTTACTATACTAAAATTAAATCCATCTAGTTTCATTCCTTCAGAGTCTTCCAAAGGGATTTGTTTTTCTAAAGTAAGTTCATTTCCTTCTTCTAATACTAAATCAAGAGTTCCTGCTCTTACAAGATATTCTTTATCACCTTGTAATGTTGTTGTTAGGTAAGCGAAAGCTAGTCCTATTAAAAGAAGAATTATTATTACAAGCCCTATTATTATAAACTTCTTATTTTTCTTTATTGCTTCTTTCATAAACATCACCTACCTTATTGTTGCTACTAGACGGAAAGCATCATTTCTACTATTACCCCCAACAGCACTATTACTAATTTCAAAATTAAAAATTCCCGCTTTAATACTATAATTATAAATTCCTCCACGTAATTGCCATGGGTATTGTTCTCTTACTAAACCACGATAATCACTATACCAATTATTAGTCTCGTATAAAGCATGGCTCAAACATTCATTTCCACTACAAGCTGTTAACATGTTATCAGTTGTATATTTATCATAATATTTTGAGTCAGGCATAGAAGAAAAACCACTATCTGCAATTAAATCATTATAATTTGCCATTGTATATTCATGAGCACCACCACTCATATCATAAATTCCATAGATATTTCCTGTTGTACTTGCCCCTGTTCCATTTATTTCTATATTATATTGATATTGGCAACCATAATCTGTATTCCCGTTACTTGGACTGCCATAACTGCATCCTGTTATAAAAAGATCTGATTTATTTTGATATATCTCTTTATTCGCCCCAGTAAAGTTAGTATTACCTAACTTTCCATATTTACTTTGAGATAGATATGCTACTACTCCCCATTCACTATTCTTCATCATATGAGTATCTGTTGTATTCTCTATTCCATATCTATTTCCATTATTATTCATCTTTAAACTTACATTAAAGGCATTGCTTACATTTATATCTCTCCAACTTGCCACATTTGGTTTGATCATGGCATCTAACTCTGTTGTATTGCCTCCTCCTGCTGTTACACTTGGATTAGAACTACTTGTCTCAAACTTTCCTACCCAGATTCCTCTTAATTCTTCATCTCCAAATGTAAAGGCATCTGGTGTATACCAACTATCATCACTTATTCCTTCACTTACTATGTATTTTGCACTTCCTCGATTCTTTACATTCTCACTAACAAACTTTACATCTATTTCTCCTGGTAAACTTAAAGTTGGTGTTGTATCTAAATAGGTCCCTTGTTTTCCATAATAATTTGTTCCATCTTCACTTCCTATTGTATATGAATATCTTGGTATCCATACCCACATTGTCTCTATATCATCCATCGATATTGTTGTTCCAACGCTTGCATTCTTATATGTACTTCTTGTTGATTCTGATACTGTTACAGCATTTGCCCACATTAAATCATTATAGTTATACCAACTATTATTTATATTTGTTCTATCTGCTTTTACCCAGTTACTTCCGTCATAACTTACTGGTATCATTCCTTCATCTAACATTGGAGCATTCGGACTATTACCTTCTCTATCAAAACTCTCTACTACGATCTTACTTTGATATATTGTCCCTTGTGCTTCATTCCCTGCATCCTCATCTAACCACATATACAAAGTATATGTTACTGTATCACTTGGCTCTAATACATCTTCTCCTATTATTTCAAAAGAACCTATCCCATAATCACTTACTCTTATTACTCCACTATCATAGCCATTATTTCCTGTTATTTTCATCTTTAAATTTGAATTACTTAATGTATTATTACTATCTTCTTCTAATGAGACATGGTAATAAGCATTTATATTTCCTGTATTCGTTACTGTAAAAGTATAAGGAGTTGTTTGTAGACCTTCTTTATCAGACATAGGAGAAGCATTAGTTAAATTTATACTATCTCCTTCACTAAAATCTACCTTTAATATTCCTGCTGTTAAAGTTATTTCTTTATCACCTTCTAAAGTCATTGTTAGTAAAGCATAACTTGCACCTACTAAAGCCAACACACTTATTAATATTACTACTACTGATATTATTATATATTTTTTCTTTGCCATATTACCAAACTCCTACTACCTTTAATATGTTCCTAATTATTAACATCTATTCTTACTAAATTATACAAAAAAAATAAAGGTAATACAAGTAGGATATCTGCATTACCTTTATTTTATTTACTCTTCTTTTCATAATATCCATCAAATATTAATAAATTTAGACACTTCCACCGTCAATATTTTTTACTATTTTTAATTTTTAAATTATTCCTTCTATTTTGCATTTTAATTAACTTCTTTTTATTACTATTATAATCAGGTATGTGATACTTATTATCAACTCTTCCTTCTATGGTAGTAAATTCAATTAAATCATTATCAAGACTTAATCTTTTAGAAACTTCTAACTCATTTAGAGTCTTATAAATTTTTTCTAAAGTATCTTCTAAACTATTATCTTTACTATCATAAAATCTATAAATTTTATCTAAAAAGTGAACTTCATTTTCGACTCTTACATAACTAATATTATGTTGACATAAATATCTTAATAAAAAATCAATAACTTTTTCTTTAGCATTACTATATATATTTCTTATATCCATAATTACTTTCTCTCATAATATTCATCAAATGTCATTCTTCTATCTATAATAGAACCATCATCTAATATTTCTATAATTCTATTACAAACAGTTTGATTTAACTCATGGTCTCTTGAAGTTAAAATAAGCTCCCCTTTAAAGTTCTCTAATCCTTTATTTAGTGATGTAATACTCTCTAAATCTAAATGGTTAGTAGGTTCATCCAATATTAAGAAATTAGGCTCTTCTAACATTAATTTACTTAACATACATCTAGCCTTTTCTCCTCCAGATAAAACACTAACTTTCTTAAATACATCTTCGCCTGAAAATAACATTCTACCTAAGAAACTTCTTAAATGAGTCTCATCATCTACTTTATAAAACTGGCTTAGCCATTCAATAATGGTTTTATCATTCTCAAAGTAACTACTATTATCTTGTGGTAGATAACCAGGATCTATTGTCTTTCCAAACACTACTTCTCCTTCATCACTCTTAATATTGCCAGCTAGTATTTCAAAAAGAGTAGTCTTCGCTAAATCATTATTAGATATAACTGCTATCTTATCTCCTCTTTGAATAGTAAATGATATTTTATTAAGTATTTTTTTACCATCTACTTCTTTACTTAAATTTTCTACTTTAAGTACTTCTTTACCAATATTTTTAGTAATCTTAAAATCTATATAAGGATATTTTCTAGAAGATGGTACTATTTCTTCAAGTTCAATTTTATCTAACATCTTCTTTCTAGATGTTGCCTGCTTACTCTTAGAAGCATTAGCAGAAAACCTTGCAATAAAGTCTTGTAACTCTTTAATTTTCTCTTCTTTCTTCTTGTTAGTCTCTTTCATCTGTTTTAAAGCAAGCTCGCTAGATTCATACCAAAAATCATAATTACCTATATACATTTTCATCTTACCATAATCTATATCTACGATATGAGTACACACTTTATTTAAGAAATGCCTATCATGACTAACAACTATAACTGTATTAGGATAATTAATAATAAACTCTTCTAACCAACTAATAGCATCTATATCTAAACTATTAGTAGGCTCATCTAATAAAAGAATATCTGGGTTACCAAATAAAGCCGAAGCTAATAATACCTTAACCCTTAACTTAACAGGAATATCCTTCATAAGACTATCAAAATACTTATCACTAACTCCTAAATTAGTTAAAAGTATTGCCGCATCATTCTCTGCATTCCAACCATCCATATCTAAAAACTCAGCTTCCAAATCTGCTAATCTATAGCCATCTTCTTCACTAAACTCTGTATGAGAATATAACTCTTCTTTTTCTTTCATTATTTTATAGAGTCTATCATTACCCATAATAACAACATCTAAGACTCTCATATCATCAAACTCATAATGGTCTTGTTTTAATATAGAGATTCTCTCACCCTTACTTACTGTAATATCCCCTGTAGTAGTATCAATCTCTCCTGTAAGAAGCTTTAAGAATGTACTTTTCCCCGCTCCATTCGCTCCTATTATTCCATAACAATTACCATTTGTAAATTTTAAATTAACATCACTAAATAAAGTTCTTTTATCAAACTTTAAACTTACATTATTTACTTGTAGCATCTTATCACCTCAAAACACTTAAAAGTTTACCAGAAAACAATCAAAAAAGAAAGCTATTTTAATACTTTCTTTAAAGTCCTTGGTTTTATAGTTAATTCTATAGGATAAGCCTCTCCAATCTTAGAAACCTCTGTCATACCTACTAATTTATGAATATTAATAACCTCTATATCTCTTGATACAAATAAATGATTTAACATCTCTTTATTATTTTTTACATGTATATCTTTTCCTACTAAAGAAGAAACATCTTCTAAATCATACTTATCACAAAAATCACCTATATCAAATCCTTTAGGAAATCTTCCCGTAACCACTCTACTTTCAACATAATAAGAACTAGTAGGATTACTATAATCATAACAAACATCTAAAACATTATCTATATCAAGAAAACTTTTACAATTAACACTAATACATGCCAAGTAATTACCCCAATCTACAATAGAACTATTAATAACTCTAGATTCAAAATCACCTCTAAAACACCGTAAAGTCAAATCATGCAATATAGCATTTCTATTATTATAATTTACAGGCTTATAATTTTCTAAACAATTTATATTAATACTATTATTAATCTTATTCCCCTGTAACATAACAATATTATATTTTTCTTCATTTATATATGAAGTAATTAATTCTCTTTTACTTTTATCTTTAATAGGAACAAATCTTCTTCCTAAATTCATACTAAGTATTCTTAAATTTTCCATAATCTATCTCACTTTCTTATAAGTAATATCAACAACCATAGGCTGTACTTCTACTGACTCCATCATAGGACCATCTACTACCTTAGCATCTAATCCCCTAGATACAAGGATATGATTACTTCTAGGTTTACTACAAACATTATTAAAATTATATTTCTTACAAAAATCATTTATATTTACATTCTGTAATGTCCCCACTACAACTTTATGATCTATATTTTTATATTCTTCAAGTATATTTCTAAATTCCCATAAGCTTTCTTTCTTATATTTTTTAATATTGTATAAAGCGATATCACTATCATCTAATTTAGAAACATAACAACTAGCATATTTTCTCATATAGTCATCTACCCATTCACTTTTTTCATGGTTTAAAAACATAGTATTTGCATAATTATATTCCGAAAAATAATCTTTACTATCTTTATTATTAAATAAAACATTATAAAGTAAATTTGTATCTCCTTGTAATAAAGCTATATCAACATCTAATTCTTTAACATAATCTATTACTCTTTTAGATTTCTCCTCTTTATTTTTAACTAAAGTAAAAGAATCTAAATCAAAACTCATAATCCTAAGCTTTTCCATACTTCTCCTCCAGTGATTTATATTATACAACTAATATCACTTAAACACAACCAAGTTTTCCTTTACTTTTAAGATAAAGTTTTCTAAGAAACTCTACAGGTATAACCGAAAAAGCACATACTAACATTATCTCTATTTCTTTTAGACTAAGAGATGTTGTTCTAAACAAATCTCCCCCATAGTATATAAGGATAACTTGTACTATTACGATAAAGATAATTACTCCTAAAAAGACTTTATTAGATAAAAGATTAGCGAAAATATTAAGTCTACTTGTCCTTGCATTAAAACTATTAAAGATCATCATAAAGATAAATAATCCAAAGAAAGCACTCATAAAGTAAATATCTTTTTTTCCCGCTCTAAAGAAGGAATGAATAAAAGGACTCTTTAAGAAGAAGATACAAAGTAAAAAGGAATAAATACTAGTAAAGACTATCTCATGAATCATATAACTGTTTAAAATTTTCTCATCACGTTTCTTAGGAGGCTCTTCCATATATTCTAAAAGAGGTGCTTCATAAGAAAAGGCAATTCCTGCTAGAGTATCCATAACCATATTAACCCAAAGCATTTGAATAACCGTAACAGGATTAGCAACACCGATAAATGGACCTACTATCGATAAGAAAACAGCACAGAAGTTAACTGTTAATTGAAAGATAATAAATTTACGAATACTTTTAAAGATAGTTCTTCCATAAAGTATTGCCTTTACAATAGAGTTAAAGTTATTATCAAGTAAAACAATGTCACTTGCTTCCTTAGCAACCTCAGTACCACTTCCCATACTAAAACCAACATCAGCCTTCTTTAAAGCCGGGGCATCATTAACACCATCTCCAGTCATTCCTACAACTAACCCTAACTCTTGACTTAGTCTTACTAGTCTACTCTTATCAGTAGGTAAAGCCCTAGCCACCACAGAAAGTCTAGGAAGAATCTCTTTAACCTTATCATCACTCATTCTATTTAACTCACTACTAGTAAGAACAACATCTCTATCACTATTAATAATACCAGCATCTTTGGCAATAGACATCGCTGTTATCTTATTATCCCCAGTTATCATAACCGTCTTAATACCCGCTTTTCTAACTAAAGATATCCCCTCTTTAACTTCCTCTCTTAACTCATCTTTAATAAATAATAAGGATATAAAAGATAACCCCCTACCTTCATCAACCCCTAACATTAAGACTCTAATACCTTTCTTAGCATATTCATCTATCACATCATTAATTCTCTTTTTATTAACAAAAGGAACAGTTCTACCACTAGGTGATATATAGTACTTACATTTATCAAGTAATACTTCAGGAGCCCCTTTATAATAAGTAATCTCTCTACTTTCTTCAATTACTTTAGTATAAGAATATTTATTCTTACTATCAAAAGGAACTTCTTTTATTTTTTTAACAGAATAACTCTCCTCTCCTAAATAATTAACTACTGCCTTATCAGTAGCATTACCCCCTATCCACATTTTTTTCTCTGCACTATAGATACAATTAGTATTAGATAAAATGCACTTTTTCAAAATATTATAATAAGTTATACTACTCTTCAGTCTCTTCTTTTCTTTATAGTAATCTAAATTACCAAACATAACCCCTACTACTTCTAACTCTCCCTTCGTAAGAGTACCAGTTTTATCAGTAAATAAGATATTTAAACTACCCGCAGTCTCTATTCCCATAAGTTTTCTAACCAAGACATTATCTTTTAACATTCTCTTCATATTACTAGAAAGTACTAAAGTTATCATCATAGGTAAACCTTCAGGAACAGATACTACTATTATTGTAACTGCAAGTGTCAAAGCCTCTAGAAAATATGCAAAAAGTAATGATGTATCAGATAAAGTAACAACAATTCTATTTATATCAAAGTTATTATTAATTACTAAGACTGAAAAAAGATATGAAAAAGCCACCAAAAAAGCCCCAACATAACCAATTCTACTAATAACTTTAGCAAGGTCTCTAAGTCTTAACTTCAAAGGACTCTCTGGCTGTTTCTCCTGTAACTCTAAAGATATCTTCCCATAAAAAGTATTAACCCCTACTTTCGTAACCATCATCTCTCCAACTCCATGATAAATAACACTACCTCTTAATAGTTCATTATTATCACTAGGATTAAGTCCACTAATAAAAGGTTTCTTATAAACCTCTTTACTCTCACCTGTAATAGAAGATTCATCAACACTAACTTCTCCTTTAATTAATACCCCATCTGCCACAATCCTATCACCACTATCTAATAATATAATATCCCCTACTACTACCTCATTTATATCAATAAGTAAAACTTTACCATCACGTCTAACTTTAACTTTAATCGCTTCCGCTTCACTCTGTAATTTAATAAAAGCTTTCTCACTTCCATACTCTGATATAGTTGAAATAAATGATGCTAGAAAGATAGCTATTACAATACCAACAGTTTCATACCAATCAAAATCTTGTATTAAAAAGACTGTTTTTATACCAAGAGCGATTAAAAGTATCTTAATAATAGGATCTCCCAAACTTCTAATTAATTGTTTAAAGAAACTATCTTTTTTTAAAACAGTTAAAGCATTACTACCATACGTATCTCTAGACTTAATTACCTCATCATTACTTAAACCATTACTATTTATTTTCATAGAAGTTCCCTCCTAAGAAATAATATGAAAAAGAAATAAGTAATAGGATGATTAAGATAAGACAAAAAAATACATATAACAATTGTTATATGTATTAATTAACTTGCTAAAGTTAGCACAAACGGATCTGATTTAGTTCCTGTACCTGAAGTTATCAGCACGCTAGATTTCAGATTCATGGATGGCAGAGCCCCGAGCGAAGCGCCCGAAGGCGAACCGTTGCTCGCATCACCATAGTTGCCAACAACCCGAATGCTTGACGAACTATATGGTGTTAAAGTCCAATAGTGTATATTGTTACCATATCTATCAAATTGTCCGGCCATTAATTCTCCAAATCTTAATAATCCTACTTTAGCTTCTGCTACA
>CALVIV010000052.1 GCA_944331935.1 uncultured Bacilli bacterium
GGTCTATAGCCAAGTGGTAAGGCGTGGGACTGCAACTCCCTGATCGTTGGTTCAAATCCGACTAGGCCCTCCAATTAGAAATTAAAGGAAATCTAGAGATAGACTTCCTTTTTATTATAGTTCTTTATTTTTATATATTCTAACTGAGATGTAATAAGATATAGACATTACTATGATTGTTAAAATTATTAATAGCAAAGTAATCATACCTAGGCTTAAGTTATTTAAGCTATTTAATATATGCATTAATTCTATATTGTTAAAGATATCTAAACTAGTAATCATTCCTATTATTAAAGCAAGTATGACTATGCAAAGGAAAAGCATTATTCTTCCCTTATTTGCACCAAATTTGTAATAAAAGGGAATTAATAAGGATATTACTAAACATATTCCAAAGGCAACTCCTATTATACTTGCAAAAAGTGATTCAAAAGTAGTATTTTCTATAAAGTTGGGAATTATGAAAGATGCTAGTATACCTACTATTAAAACGATAAGTGATGTAGCATTAAATAAGATATATTTAGATTTAACTATTTCTTTTCTACTAAGTGGCAGACTGTTACAATAAGAATCCCATTTATTAAATTCATCATAATTAAAAGTAGTTATAAGAATCATTATCATATAAAATGGTACTAAGAAAAGAATAAAAGAAGCATCTTCATTAATAATTGAAAAGATAACGAAGAAAGCTAGTACTAATAATAATGTTTTCATTTGATTTTTTAGAACACATAAATCTTTAATAATTAAACCTTTCATTATTTTTCTCCTTTCACTATTAATAACATAATATCTTCTAAAGTGGCTTTATCAATTACTATGTCAGAGTTATTTTTCTTAACCTTTTTTCTATCATTAACTAATACTTCATAGTTATATTTATTTTTTAGGTAAGATATTATATTATCTTTAGATATTTTCTTAAAATCATTATCACTACATTTAACAATACCATAATTATCTAAGATATCATCTTTTTCTTTATCAAAGACTAATTTACCATTATCTATAAAAACTATATAATCAGCAATAGATTCAATATCACTAGTTATATGAGATGAAAACAAAATACTATTTTCTCCATTTTCGATAAAATCTAGAAAGATATCTAATATTTCTTTTCTAACAATAGGGTCTAAGCCACTAGTTGGTTCATCTAAGATTAGGAGTTTAGGATGATGAGATAATGCGGTGATTATTTCTAACTTTTTCTTCATACCTTTAGATAAGTTTTTTATTAACATATTTTCATTTAAGGAAAAGTCTTTTAGGTATTTAAAAAATAACTGTTCATCCCAAGATTTATAAATATTTTTCATAATAGAGTTAATATCTTTTACTTTAATAACCTCTGGGAAAAATGAGTCATCTAAGACTACACCAATATCTTCTTTTACTTTATTATTTAGTTTCTGATTAAATATTAAGATATCTCCTTTATCTTTTTTAATTAGGCCTAATAGCAGTTTAATTAAAGTTGTCTTACCCGCTCCATTTTCTCCTATTAGACCAATGATACTACCTTTTTTCATCTCAAGAGTAATATTATCTAGTTTAAAATTATCATAAGTTTTAGTTAAATTATTAACTTTAATTATATTATCCATTATTATCCTCCCGTAAAGCTTTAAGTATCTCTAAGACTTCTTCATAACTAATATGATAAGTATCAGCGATAGTTAAAGCTTCTTCTAAGTTTTCTTCTATTTTCTTTAGTATTTCTTCTTTTAAATAGTTTTCACTTTTATTTTTAACAAAGTATCCTTTAGTAGCGACTGCTTCAATAAAACCATCTTTTTCTAATTCTTCATAAGCTCTTTTCGTGGTAATATTACTAATTCTTAAGTCTTTGGCAAGAGTTCTAATAGAAGGTAAAGCCTCTCCTCCTACTAAGTTGCCATTAAGTATTTCTCTTTTAATATTATCAACTATCTGTTGGTATATTGGAGTATCACTGCTATTGCTGATAATTATCTGCATTTAATCACCTCTTTGTATATATACAGTATATACAGTTATTATATGTTTGTCAATATAAAAAGATACTATTTTGTTTTAACAGTATCTTTAACATAATTTTCTATAATATATTTTAAGTCTTCTATCGCTTTATCAATATTAAATGTCCCATTACCAACTGGATAATAGACTGGAAATACTTTATAGGTCTTCCTACCTATTTCTTTTTCAAAGTATTGTTTACGGCACTCTCCTACTGATATTTTCTTATTTAAAATAATTGATGAGACTTGATTACCAAAGGTAATTATTATTTTAGGTTTAACTATATCTATTTCTTGTTCTAAGAGTCCAAGATAGCTTTTTAAAACTTCATCTTTTAGAGGCCTTGCATCTGTTTGGGTACACTTACCTAAGTTTGTTATGAAGTAATTATTTCTTTTTACCTCATCATAGACTTTATTAGCAAAAAGATAGTCCCAGTCTTTAGGTTTTTTTTCATTTATTTCATTTAATAGATTTTTATCAAAGAGGTTGATAGCAGTAAATAATTTCCAGATGTTTTTAGTACCAAGCCATGGAGCCTTTAATCCTTTCCAGGTTTTAGGAATAGCAATATTCTTGCCAGTTGGATTCATAAAAACAAAGAGAATATCTGGATTATTAGATTCTCCTCCATTATAGATAGAATCTAATGTCTTATCACCATATTCCTTTTGCAGTTTATCATATTCCTTATATAGTTTTTTAAACTTCTCTTCCATAAAGTTAACCTTTCTATATTTTACACTTTATAATAAGTATTACTTTCTTATCTTTGCTTCTTCTTCTATTTCTTTTTGAGCTTCCTTTAATTTTTCATTATATTCTTCCATAATAGAATAAAAATCTTGTCCAATAGAATAGAAATCTATTTTTATATGATTATTAATCTTTCCTGTTTCTTCATTTATACTAATAGCATCCATTCCTCTTCTACTAGTTGGAGGCATACTTTTAATCTCAAAAAATTGACTTACTCCCATTGTATTATCTTTGGCAAATCTATCTACTAAGTCACTAGTGAACTGTTTTGTAAAGACATCACTATGAATACTTGGAATACCTAAATTTAAATGTTTTTCTTTACCATTATTTAACATGATATCTACAGTACACATTTTTTCTTTTTCTCCATCTACTTTATTTGAACTAAAAATCATATTACCTGATATGTTATCATCACTTAATATTTGCTCTAGATATTCTATCATTACTCTTGATTTATCTATAGCAAGTACTTCTGCTTCTTGTTTTTTCATATTTTAACATCTCCTTACACTCTTATTCCATAAATGAACTTGGATGATATGCAGTTATCCCTAACTCTTCTGCTTTTCTTAAGACATCTAATCTATCATCTACAAAAACTACATCTGCTTTGTTAATATTTAAATGCCTACAATATTCTAATATTACTTCTGGCTTTAACATTGTAGATGAAATAAAGCAGATATTTTCTTTCTTTATATTAGGATAATTTTCTTTTAGCCAAGTATATTTTTGTTCTATTTCATTATTAGTTACAATTGTACCTAAAATAAATACCTTATTAGAATCTAGATTACTAACTATCTTTTGCATTGTTTTTAATGGCCTTGCTTTAGAGAAAAGATTAGAGAATAATAAATCTTCTAAAGTTTGACAACCTAATTCAGGACAAGCACCACTATATAATCTATCATTATATCTATACTCTGATAAAGTTCCATCAACATCAAAAAATACAAGTTTATCTTTTAATTTTTCTAACATAATCTACCTCCTAAACATCAAAATAATAGCCATCTTCTACGATTTTGAAGTTTTTCAATTTTTTAGCTGCTAATAACTCTCTAGTATCGTCTCTTAAATGAGTTGCAATTACTATTTTGCCTTTATTTTCTTTTAACAGTTTCTCTATATTATTAAATCCAATATGGTAATTATCCCCTTTTATTAAAGAACAATCTGCTACTATTATTTTACTATTACTAAAAATTTTTTTAACACCATCACAAATCGAACTATCTCCAGTTAAACCTAGTTTATCATTTATTATAAATCCATATGCTTCAATACCTTCGTGATTAACTTTTAACATATTAATTTTATAATTATTACAAAGAATATCATAATTGTTTTCTTTTACTTCAATAAATTCAAAGTTTTTATTTATAAAATTATCGAAATAATTACCATACATCAACTCTAATAGTTTTAATAATTTTTCTTTCATATTAACTGGTCCTATAACTCTTACTTTGTGATTTATATTTAAAACTTCTAAATTAACTATTAATGTTGGAAAATCTAAGATATGATCTGAATGAAGATGAGATATTAATATAGTATTAATTTCCTTTAAATTATAATTTTCTTTTAATAATTGTTTTATCGTTCCAGGGCCAATATCAAATAAAATCTTTTTATCAATTATTAAACTAGCACAATTTCTTTTTGAGTATATCGCTCCTGTTCCTAAAATTTTAACTATCACTTTATCACCAC
Organism: uncultured Bacilli bacterium; assembly: GCA_944331935.1. Classification (GTDB taxonomy): domain Bacteria; phylum Bacillota_I; class Bacilli_A; order RF39; family UBA660; genus Onthousia. The sequence continues at coordinate 4,498 of CALVIV010000052.1, forward strand.
ACAAATTTATTTTACCATAAAAAGAAGCCTATTTTCTAGACTTCTCATATTTCTTCATAAACTTTTTATATAGTTCGTCACATTTATTAACATCCATCTCAGGTGTATCTTTTAAGGGATTAGGAATATTAAGTTTTTGATATTTTTCAAAACCTAGATGATGGAATGGTAGAAATTCTATTTTTTCAATATTTTTTATTTTCTTTAAATATTCTACTAGTCCATCTAAATATTCATCATTATCCATAATACCTGGCACAATTACTTGTCTAATCCATACTGGTTTACCACTCTTGTTTAATGCTTCAATGAACTTTTCACTCTCATCAATATCTCTTCCAGTTAATTCCTTATAACCTTCTTTGGTAACGTGCTTTATATCTAAAATAACAAGGTCAATTAATTCTAGTATTTCTTTATACTTACCAATACCAACACCAGCAGTATCTAAAGCAATATGAATACCTTCTTTTTTTAGTTTCTTACAGATATCTAATAAGAAATTAATTTGTAAAAGAGGCTCACCTCCAGAGAAAGTTACACCACCATTATTTCTTTTAAAATAAGGTTTATTACGAAGAATTTTTTTAACTAGTTCATCTGTATCATAGTTTACTTCATTCATTGCCCATGTTTCAGGGTTATGACAATATTTACATCTTAGAGTACAGCCATCTAGAAAGATTACAGTTCTAATACCTGGTCCATCGACAAGACCAAAGGTTTCAATTGAATCTATACTACCTTTCATTTACATCTTCTCATGGAAAGTTCTTGATATAACTTCTTCTTGTTGTTTTCTTGTTAGACGATTAAATCTAACAGCATAACCTGATACTCTAATTGTTAATAATGGATATTTATCTGGATTATTCATAGCATCTATTAACATTTCTCTTTGTAAAACATTAACGTTTAAGTGATGTGCTCCTTGTACAAAGTAACCATCAAGTAGGCTTACTAAGTTATCAATTTGTTCATCTTTACTATGTCCTAAAGATGATGGAACAATTGAGAATGTATTAGAGATACCATCACGACAACAGTCAGCATAGTTAAGTTTTGCAACTGAGTTAAGGGATGCAATGGCACCACTTGAATCTCTTCCATGCATTGGGTTTGCGCCTGGTGCGAATGGTTCACCGGCTTTACGTCCATCTGGAGTAGAACCTGTTTTACTACCATAAACAACATTTGATGTAATTGTTAATACTGATAATGTCGGGGTAGCATTACGATAACATTTATGTTTAGATAGCTCTTTATACATCTTTTCAAGGATTTCTTTAGCAATGTTATCTACTCTATCATCATCATTACCATATTTAGGATAATCTCCTTCTACTTCAAAGTCTATTGCGATACCATCTTCATTTCTAATTGGTTTTACTTTAGCATATTTAATGGCAGAAAGTGAGTCTGTAGCAACAGATAGTCCGGCAACACCATAAGCCATTAGACGATTTACATTAGTATCATGTAAAGCCATTTGTCCTGCTTCATAAGCATATTTATCATGCATATAGTGAATGATATTCATGGCATTAGAGTAAACCTCGGCAACTTTTTCTATCATCTTGAAGTATGCAGCTTTTACCTTATCATAGTCAAGGACTTCATCAGTCATCTTAGGGAAGCCTTCAACTACTAGGTCACCTTTAACTTCATCTACACCACCGTTAATAGCATAAAGAAGGGCTTTAGCAAGATTACAACGTGCTCCAAAGAATTGCATATCTTTTCCTTCACGCATGGCTGATACACAACAAGCGATAGCGTAATCATCACCATATACTGGACGCATTACATCATCATTTTCATATTGGATAGCATCTGTTTCAATACTCATCTTAGCACAATATTTCTTGAAGTTTTCAGGTAAATCCTGTGCCCATAATACAGTCATATTTGGTTCAGGAGCTGTATCTAGGTTAGTTAGAGTATGTAAGATACGATAACTTGTTTTAGTTACCATACTCTTTCCTTCATTTGTAACACCACCAATAGATGCCGTTACCCAAGTTGGATCACCTGAGAATAATTCATCATATTCTGGAGTTCTTAAGTGTCTAACTAATCTTAGTTTAATAACAAACTGGTCAATAATCTCTTGAATTTCTTTTTCAGTTATTGTTCCATCATTTAAATCTCTTTCGAAGTAAATATCAAAGAAAGCATCAACTCTACCTAAACTCATAGCCGCACCATTATTTTCTTTTACAGATGCTAAATAACCAAAGTAAGTCCATTGTACTGCTTCCTTAGCATTTTTAGCAGGTCTTGAGATATCAAAACCATAACCTTTAGCCATTTTCTTAATCTCATCTAAAGCTCTATATTGCATAGATACTTCTTCTCTTAATTGGATTAAGTCATTAGTCATTGGCCCTAATAGTTTATTATCCCATTCATCTTTCTTTTGTTCCATTAAATAGTCAATACCATAAAGGGCAACACGTCTATAATCACCAATTATTCTACCTCTACCATAAGCATCAGGTAGTCCTGTTAATAGTCCAACATGTCTTGCTTTTCTAATCTCAGGTGTATAAGCATCAAAAACACCTTGATTATGAGTTTTACGGTATTCATTAAAATATTTATCAACTTTAGGATTTAATTTGTATCCATAAGCATCTAACTCTTGATAAACCATTCTAATTCCACCATATGGATTAACTATTCTTTTAAGTGGAGCATCTGTTTGAAGTCCTACGATTACATCATCATCTTTACTGATATAACCTGGCTTAAAAGCATTAATCCCTGACATATGGTCAACATCAATATCAAGAACGTGTTTTTTTAATTCTTCTTTTAATAAGTCACTACATTTTCCCCAAACTCTATCAGTTTTCTCTGTAGTTCCTTCTAGGAAACTTTCATCTCCATCATATCCTTTATAGTTAGTTTTAATAAAGTCACTAACATTTATTTCTTTAGTCCAGACTCCTTCTTTGAAGCCTTTCCATTCTTCTCTCATTCTTTCATACCTCCTTACATTTTTATTATACCATTAAATGTATAGTTTCATTAAAAAAAATACTATTCTTGACAGTATTTTTTAAGCATATATGCTTGTTATGATAATAGTGGCAACTAAAGCGATTAAGAATAGTACTAAACTAGTTACCCATACTTTCTTTTGTTTCTTTTTATAACCTAATATAAATAAAGCGATTAAAGCGATATACAAAACTGCAAATAAAATAATCATACCAATTCTCATAAATAACACCTTCTATTCTATAAGTATTATATCAATGTTTTTATAGAGATACAATTATTATTTTTTATAGAAAATATGTTTTATTCTATTGTCATCCTTAGTTATTAATAGTATACTTTTTATAGGGAACATCAGTTATCTTGAGTGTCTACCTCCATCCTAGGAAAGGAGGTTTGATAAAAATGAAAACTAAGACTTTTATCATAAAAGTTCTGAAACTCATTGCTATCATTTTATTTCTCCTTATCATTATGATAGTAGTAATAAAAAAATGACACTTAATTCGCATTTGAATTAAATGTCAACCTAATTAAATTTGGGTAGACATTCAACGTTGCTAAGCTGAATGTTCCCATTTTTTATTTTATGTAAATTTCTCCTGTGTATTCATAATAACATTTTTTTTTATAAATGTCAAAATTCCAAGAGTACTAATATATAAACTTTGTAGTTTTTCTATTCATTAAATCGTAATAAATAACCATCTGGGTCTTGAATTAAGAACTCTTTATCTAAATATGTTTTTCCATTGACATCGTATTCATTTGTCATTATGTCTTTAAAGAAGCTTATATTTTTATTAACTAATTCTTGATAATATTTATCTATATCATTTATAGTCATACTTATATTTATGCCCCTACCAAAAGGATACTCTAACTTTCCGGTATTCCAGTTATCATTAATTCCTTCTATCATTAATTGATTACCTTCTAATTCTAAAAAGGCAAACTTATCTTCTTTTCTCTCATACATTATTTTAAATCCTAATTTAAGATAAAACTCTTTACTTTTATCTATATTAGTTACACTTAACTCTGGTATTAATTTATTAAAGTTCATAGTATCTATTCCTTCCTAGTTTCAATTATATCATTTCTTAGATAATAGTAATAACTAAATTTTAAATTATATCATAAACTATATTGGAAAGGAGAATTGCTATGTTTGGAGATTCTTGCAATAATAATGCTCATCCTAGATGCCGTTTCTGTTATGTTCAAGGCCCTACTGGTCCCACGGGTCCTACTGGTCCTGCAGGTGGTCCTACAGGTACAACTGGTCCAACGGGTCCTACAGGTGCTACAGGAGTTACTGGTCCAACGGGAGCGACAGGAGCAACGGGTGCAACGGGAGCTACGGGAACAACAGGAGCAACACCTAGTCTTGCTATAGGTACAGTTACAACAGGAGCACCTGGAAGCTCTGCTACTGCTAGTATAACTGGAACTGCACCTAACTTTATATTAAGTTTAAGTATTCCACAAGGCCCTACTGGTCCTACAGGAGTTAGTGGTCCTACTGGTGTAAGTGGGGCTACTGGACCAACGGGAGCAACCGGTGCTACTGGAGCCACAGGAGTATCTGGTCCTACGGGTGCTAGTGGAGCTACTGGACCTACTGGAGCAAGCGGTGTTACAGGTCCAACGGGTCCTACTGGTGTATCTGGTCCTACTGGAGTAAGTGGTCCTACAGGAGCAAGCGGTGTCACTGGTCCTACTGGTCCAACTGGTGCTACAGGTCCTACCGGTCCAACGGGTCCTACTGGTCCATAGTACTTAAAAACTCACAGCAAGACAGTGTATAATCTAGTGTGTAAATAAAAACATGCTAGATTTTTATTTATCAAAAATAATACGAGGAGATGATA
>CALVIV010000053.1 GCA_944331935.1 uncultured Bacilli bacterium
AATACTGTATTTTTTTATAGGACATTTTAACTTGTAAACCGATTAAAAAAAGCGGACATTTTAACTTAAAAGTCACACATCTTTCAATAAATTTTTAATTTAAATCACTTCTTTTTACAGTTTCTATATCTTTATTATCAACTCTAAAACTAATAGTATTAACATCATAATTTGAAAAAGCTGAATAACTTAATGTATATAATACTTCTTCTTTTATAGTACTATTACTATCAAATAAAGCATTATTAAAGTTAAGTATTAATAAATCTTCATCTACTATCTCTTTATCAATTAACTCTACATTTTCATTTAATATACTTCTTAAGTTATCTTCATAAATATAACTAGTAGTAAGTTCTTCTACTATTATATCTATTTTATCTTTATTAGAATTATTATTTAAATACTTTGTAACTGGTACATAATATATATCATCATTTATATCTTCTCCATAATATATAACTACTTTAGTAATATTATCTAACGTATTATAGACATATTCATTATTAATACCTATATCTCTAGTTAGTGGCATAGTTATCTTCTTACTACTATTAGGATAAGTTTCTAAAGGATTAGAATCTATAGTTATATTTACTCTATTTATGTCATCTAATTCAGTTATCGAATAGACAATAGACTCTATTAATTTATGAGATAACTCTTCATCTATATTTAATAGTTCTTTAGAAAAGTCTAAAGTAACTAAATCATCTTCTATAGTAATATTATTTAATTTAGTATTCTTAGGTATAATAGCTTTCAAATTATCTGGGAATTTACTATTACTACTAATAGTTAAATTATTTATAATATTTTTTATATTATCTTCTAGGCTATCTTCATCTAATAAAACTTTAGTCTTAACTAAGTAATTATTCTCATCTAACAAATAAATAGATGAATTAGCAAGATCGGTAACATATTCAAATTCTAAATTAGTTTCAAGAGTTTTTTCTGTTAAAGGTATTAAATAGATAGTCATAATAATAAATAGACTCATAGTAGTAATAAATATCTTTCTTAAAGCTTTCTTTCGAATCATAAAATCACCTAATAAATTATATAAAAAAAAGTACTGCTTTAGTACTTTTTATAAAGTAATTTCATTTAATTTTAATAGTTCTATAACAGCATTCGCTCTTCCTTTAACACCAAGCTTCTGCATGACATTAGAAATATGATTTCTAACTGTTTTTTCACTAATTTTTAAAGACGATGCAATCTCTTTAGTAGAAAGACCACTTACTAAAAGAGTAAAAACTTCTTTTTCTCTTGTTGTTAATATTCCTCTCATAATTATCCCCTTTCCTAATTCTTGACGTACTCAATAGTAGTTTATGAGAAAAGGAATATTTGTTGTAGATAAAAGAACTAGTTACCTTCGAATTTAACTGTTATAGTTTTCTTAGTATCATACTCTCCTTGAATAGTTCTCATGATATTATTTGCAAGAGTTACATCATGTTTTTTCTTAGCAGCGACTACTGTTATTGTATTATTATCTATTTTAACGAAACTATCAAGTTTATGTTTTTCTTTAATTAGTTTCTCTAACTTCTCTTCTTCTCCTTCTATTACTGATAAATATTTTAATTGTTCATAGGCATTATTTTTTTCATCAGTAGTAGCATCTTCTTTAGTCATTGTTGTCTTTAATTCTTCTTTTTCTTTATCACGTTCTTCATCTAGACTTACTCTTAAAGCAGTTAGACTATCCGCTTCATCTACTTCACTGATTGTTTTTTCATCATCAGAAGAAGTATCTTCTTTCTTTGCTTTTTCTTTTGTTTCTGTAGAAGAACTTGCAATAAGTAAGTCATTAGGCATCGTTATATAGTAAACACTAAGGACTAAGATAAGACTAAAAAGAGTTAAAAACCATAAATTTTGTTTATTAATCATTTGCTTCCTCCCTTTTACTATTACAATCTATGAAGGGAGAAATGTTTTTATGACTCTAAATTACTAACTGCTTTTATAACAGCAAGACGGCCATAAGTATAGGTTAGTGAACCTTGTTGATAAGCGATGAAAGGTTCTCTTAATGGTCCATCACAACTTAACTCTATAGATGAGCCTTGGGTAAATGAACCACTTGCCATAATTACTTTATCAGTATAACCTGGCATATCATCTGGTATTGGTAAGGAGTTAGAATCTATTGGAGAATTCATTTGAATACCTTGAGTATATTTTATTAAGAGATTCTCATCATTAAAGATAATATTTTGAACAATATCAGCACGTTCTTCATTATATTTAGGTTCTACGTTATAACCTAATTCTTCTAGTAAAGCTGATGTAAATATTGCAGTTTTTAAGGATGATGAGACAACAGAAGGGGCAAGAAATAGTCCTTGTAAAAGTTGTTTATTAATACCTAAAGAAGGCCCTACTTCTTTACCTTCTCCTGGTAGAGTTAATCTTTCACTGCAAAGTTTTATTAAGTCTCTTCTTCCTACGATGTAAGCCCCATTAGGAGCGATACCCCCTCCTAAGTTTTTAATTAGGGAACCAACAGCAATATCAGCACCTACTTCAATAGGTTCCCTACTACTAACAAACTCACAATAACAGTTATCTACCATAATAATGATATCTTTATCAAGAGATTTAATAAAACTAATAACAGATTCTACTTTGTCGATAGTTAAACTCTTTCTAGTAGAATATCCCTTACTTCTTTGTATTTCTATTACTTTAATCTTATTAGTATTAATAACTTCTTTAATTTTATCATAGTCAAAGTCATTATTAACTAAATCTACTTGCATATAATTAATACCAAAACTCTTTAATGATGATGGATTATCTACAAGTCCTATAACTTCATCCATAGTATCATAGGGTTTACCTGTTATACTTAAAAGAGTATCTCCAGGTCTTAAAAGAGCGAAGAATGCCACAGTCAAAGCATGGGAACCTGATATAAACTGATTACGAACTAAAGCATCTTCACTCTTAAAGATATCACTATATATTTTCTCTATTTTATCTCGTCCTACATCATTATAACCATAACCAGTAGTAGTATTAAAATCAGTCTCAGCGACTTGTTCTTTTATAAAGGCATTTAATACTTTCTCACTATTTATTCTTTCTAAGTCATCTATCTTACTTAGTTCATCTTTAATCTTTAAATCAATCTTTTTAATTAAATCTTCACTCATCTTTTCACACCTCCATCTATTCTAATAATAGAATCATTTATATAACTAGCTTTATCAGTTCCTAAGAAATAGGCAAGATTTGCAATTTCAGATGGTTCTGCAAAACGTCCTAATAGTATTTTATTTAGTTCCTTTTCTTTAAATTCATCACTAAGTGTCTTAGACATATCAGTATTAATCCAGCCAGGACATATAGCATTTACTCTAATATAAGGAGCAAAATAAATAGCAAGATTATGAGTTAGAGAAATAACTCCTGCTTTAGAAGCATCATAGTCAATAGATTCTGGATATGGAGTATCAATTCCATTAGTAGATGAGATATTAATAATAGTGCCCTTCTTTCTTTCTAACATTTTAAAACCAATTTTTTTAGACACTAAATATGTCCCTACAAGATTAACTTCTATTGTCTTCATAAATTCACTCTTAGCCTTTAATTCAAAGTCTTGATCAAGAGCGATAGAAGCATTATTTACTAAAATATCAAGATGACCAAATTCTTTATAAATTTCATCTATCATAGAATCAATCTCATCTTCTTTAGATATATCACATTTAATTACTAAAGCTTTTACATGATGAGTAGATTCTACATAGTCTTTTAATTTTAAAGCCTCATCTTTACTATTATTATAATTAATAACTACATCATAACCATTCTTAGCATACTCTAAGATAATAGATTTACCTAATCCTCTACTACTACCTGTTACTAGTACATTCACTATAATCACTCCTCGTTAGTATTATAAGATAGAAAAAAGAAAAAAGAAAGTACTAAGATATACTTCCTAATTAAACTCGTTAAAATATCACATTCACATATAATTAGTCCTTACGGACTTGGGCTCATCACGAGGCGGAACGAGTAGCTAGAGTTAACATTACCACCCGTAATACTGAAACTGAATACACCTGCACCAGCATCAGCGTAATAGCTGCCGCCGCGCACCAACCATGGATACGTCTCGTTTACCATGTTGTGATAGTCATTATACCAACCGCTCGTTTCTGATAAACTATGACTTAAACATTCTCCTCCATTACATGCTGTACTTGGATTATCACTGGTATATAAATTATAATACTTAGCATCTAACGTTAATGGTTCACTAAATCCACTTGATGCTGCCATATTATTATAATTTGCCATTACATATTCCCAGGTTCCTCCACTCATATCATAGATTCCATAGATTGTTCCTGTTGTACTGGCTCCTACTCCTTTTCCTGTCATTCCATCTTCTGTTCTTATATTATTATCATATGTATATTGACATCCATAATCGGTATTTCCATTACTTGGACTTCCATAACTACATCCTGTTATATATTGATCACTCTTATTTTGATATACTTCTTTATCTGTGCCAATAAAGTTTTCATTCCCTAGCTTTCCATATTTACTTTGACTTAAGTAACTTACTACTGCCCATTCACTACTCTTCATCGCATGTGAATTCATACTTTGACTAAATCCATATCTATTTCCTTCAGCACTTAACTTAAGCCCTACATTATAAATATTACTTACATTTATATTTCTCCAACTTGTCACATTTGGTTTTATCATTGGATCTAACTCTGTTGTATTATCTCCTCCATATGAAGCACCTGGATTACTACTTGAAGTCTCAAACTTTCCTACCCAGATTCCTGATAACTCTTCATCTCCAAATGTAAATGCATCCGGTGTATACCAATTCTTTGGCTTTTCTGTTGCAAGATATTTAGCAGTTCCAGTATCTTTCTCATCTTTACCAATAAACTTTACATCTATTTCCCCTGGTAAAGCTGCTGTTGGATTACTACTTAAATATACTCCTCGTTTTCCATAATATGATGTTCCATTTTCACTTCCTATTGTATAACTATATCTTGGTATCCATACCCACATTGTCTCTACATCATCCATATTAATCTCTGTTCCAACTGGGGCACTTTGGTATTCTGCAAGCTTTTCACTTTTTACTGTTACAGCATTTGCCCATATTCCCATTCCATAGTTATACCAACCATTTTCTTCATCTGTCTTAACCCAGTTATATCCATCATGTTTAACTGCTATCATATTACTGTCCATATCTGGTTCATTAACTCCATCATTTCCTTGTTGAAAGTCAGAACCATCTACCTGTTGAGTTGCAAATACTTTAAGTCTTCCTAAATATACTTTACCCATCGCTTCATTTCCTGCATTTATATTAAGCCATACTTTTAATTCACCATTTACTATTTCATCAGCTTTTATAGTACCATAACTTATTATTGATGAATCTGCTAAACTTCCTGTAAATGTTCTTTCTCCTAGTTTTAATTCATATCTTACATCTCTAGCATCTAATAACTCACAACTTCCACTTGATGAAGATTCACAACTAGATAAAGCTTCTTCATCATCTACTAATGCTAAGGTATAATAAAGTTCTATATTACTCTTATTTTCTAATGAAAATATATATGGGGAATTAGTTTTACCATCTTCATCATATGTAGGTAAAGCATTAACAAGATTAATACCATCACCTGGCTCACTTAAAACTAAATCAAAATCACCTACCGTTATCTTAACATCTTTATCTCCATATATAATACTTCTAAGCCAAGCATATGATATTCCTATAATTGCTATTATTAATAAAACTATTATTATTTTGTATTTTCTATTACTTTTGTTTTTCATCTTCTTACTCCTTTCATTTAATCACAAAAAAGAACAGAATATCTCTATCCTGCTCTTATATCATAATGAAAGAAAGTAACTAAATTACTACTAAACTGCCCCCCCCGGTAACAAATTGTAAACATAAATTTCTCATTTTTTTACCCTCTTTCTTATCTATTTATCTCATCTACTGGTAATATTATACCAAGTTCTCCTTTAGCTTCCCTAGCTGCTTGCCAACAAGAACCTATATTCATACCTCCATTAGGTAACCAAGCCATAATTAAATTAACTATTGTAGGAAGAAAAAATACTATAAGTGCTGCCGCTATTTGGGATATTAACTTTCTAATAAAGTGTTTTTGATCTGGATCTGTTATTACTTTAAAAATAGTCCAAATTAAACTAAAAACTAATATAATTGGAACAGCTATACAAATAATATTAAAGGCTGTCTGAGTTAATGATAAAATATTAGCTAAAGCATAATCACCACAAGCATCCGCAGTTGCTAATATAAACATATTATACACCCCCTCTAGTTTTTTTCTCTGATACCGCAATACCATCACCTATATCATAGATAGTTGTATTGTAGTTATCATTCTCTTTTAAGAAAGCAATATAATCTTTTATTTTTCTTACTATACCTCTTACATTTCTACTTTTAATTTCTTTTTCATTTTTCTTTACCAAACCATGAAAATACATATTATCTGTAATAATAAATCCCCCATCATTTAAATTTTTCTCAAACAGTTCAAAAAACTTAATATTTTGAGCTTTAGCAGCATCTATAAATATCAAATCAAATTTATCATCTATTTTTGTTCTTAAAGCATCATTAAAAATTAAAGTTATTCTATCTTCAAGTTTAAGTTTCTTAACATTTCTCACTGCTTCTAAATATCTAGTCTCATCACGTTCAATAGTCGTAATCTTTAAACTAGGACTACATAAACTCATCATAATAGCAGAATACCCTATAGCAGAACCTATTTCTAAAACTTTCTTTATTTGATGTTTAATAATAAATGTTGTTAAAAAGTCTATTCCTTCTTGATTCATAATAGGTACTTTATTATCTATAGCATATTCTTTTATTTCTTTAATAAGAGTATAGTTATTTACCATATCCAATCACCATTTTCTTTCAATTCTTGTACTTTTTTCTCATGTTCGCTAGCACTCCTAGTAAAATAAACATTTCTATTTTTATCTGCAACAAAATATAAATAATCACTATTAGTTGGATTAATCGCTGCCTCTATACTAGAAATAGAAGGATTACATATAGGACCAACAGGTAATCTTCCTGCCATTTGACTACTTCTAGTATTATAAGGATTATATGTATTAAACATCTCACTAGTCAAATCAGAATCCATATCTTCATTAAAAGCATAATATGTAGTAACATCACTACCAAGATTCATACCTTGCTCTAATCTATTATAAAATACTCCTATAATCATCTTTCTATCTTCATCTTTAACCCCCTCAAGTTCAGCTATAGAAGCTAATGTTATAATACTATGCACATCACTATTTTCTAATTCATCTTTATATGGAGCCAATTTTTCTTCTTCTTCATCTAAAAGTGTTCTAATAATAGTTTCACTATTTAAATTGTCTTTAGCAAACTCATATGTATCTGGAAATAAATAACCTTCTAACGGATAATATATTTCCTTATTTAAAATATCATCTGTTAAAAACCAATAATCATTTATTAAACTATTAAGTAAACTAGTATCTCTTGTAGCATTAATAAATTCTTCACTAGTAATAGAGGTATTATCTTCAATTAAATCAGCATAATCACTAATAGTTTCCCCCTCTTTAAAAGTTAATTTAACTACATTCTTATTAGCAGTTCCTTTTACTAAAGTATTAGCTATTTCCTCCAAACTCATACTTTTAGTTAAAAGATAAGTAGAAGCTTTAAGACTACCAACATTATTTAATTTTAAATAAATTTTAAAGAACAACTCACTTCTAATTAATCCCTTATCTTTTAAAGTTATTGCAATATTAGAAGTAGACATACCTTCAGGTATAACTACTTCTATACTAGCATTACTACTTTTATCAATAGGGCTAACATTATACTGATAATATGCAAAAGTGGCAATTAATATAATACCAATAAAGCCAAGTATAAAAGCTAATATACGTATCTTCTTCATACTGCCAATCCCCTAATTATTATTCAGCACTACTTTCAGTATTATTATCAATCTGAGATTTAACTTCTTCCTGAATAGTTTCAAGTATTTTTTCTATTACTTGCCATTCTTTATCAGTTTCAATAGGATCTAACTTTGTAGAATCTGTTCCTGGATAATAAACACTAGCATAGACTTGAACATTTCCTGCATCATCAACACTATTATCTGTATAAACTATATAACTCTTATTAGTCTCTTCATTATCAAATGTAAATAAAACATCATACACTGTTTCTTTACCATATTCATCTTTTAATTTAAATTGATTTTTTCCATCCATATTATTTTCTCCTTTGATCTAAAAATGATTGTAAAATAATTGTAGCAGCTACTTTATCAATAACTTTTTTTCTTTTTTTTCTACTAGTATCGCCTTTAATTAATAGCGATTCAGCACTTTTAGTAGTTAATCTCTCATCTTCTAAATATACTGGAATCTTTAATTGTTCTTCCAATATTTTTTTAAACTTTATAGTTTCCCTAGCTCTTTCTCCCAAAGTATTATTCATATTTTTAGGTAAACCCAAGACAAGAGATTCTACTTTTAAATCTTCTATAATAGACTTTAGCTCATCTAAACAAGATTCTGGTTTATTATCATGATGTAGAACTTTATAAGATGTTGCAATTAAGCCCGTTTTATCACTAATAGCAAGGCCAATAGTCTTAGTTCCTAAATCAAGTCCTAAATATCTCATTATTTATTTAGCATACTAGTAAGTAAAACTTCAATTATCTTACTTCTATCTATTGTTTTAATTTTACTTCTAGCATCCTGATAACTTGAAATATAACCCAAATCTCCACTAATCAGATAACCTACAATTTGGTCAATAGGATTATAACCTCTTTCTTTTAGAGAATTATAAACTTCAAGTAGAGTCTTATGAACCTTTGCTTGATCATTACTAACTAATTTAAATAATCTTGTTTTATCATCCATAGTATCACCTCACTACAATTACTAAAAATAGTTTAGCATTTTTTAGTAATAAGTTCAAGTAAAAGAAGAAATAATAATCTATTCTTATTGAACAGATAACATAAATGGATTTTCTTTTGTACCAGTACCAGATGTTATGATAACGTTAGACTTTAGATTTAGTGATGGAAGAATCCCGTTCGTCAAAGTTGAAGAATTAGTACGTACTTGAGATGCATTATTAACACTACGAACACCAGTTGTATTAGATGCTGTTAATAACCAATAAGCAGTATTATTATTAATTCTATCAAATTGTCCTGCCATTAATTCTCCAATTCGTAATAAGCCTACTTTAATATCCACACTC
>CALVIV010000054.1 GCA_944331935.1 uncultured Bacilli bacterium
TATATGGGTATTATTCATTTCGGATATCCAAATTTAAATTTATATAATTTTCGGATATCAATATTTTAATTAACACTGATTAAAAAGCTTTTGTTCTTTTTAACTTATTAGTGTATAATAAGTAAAAGGAGAGATGATTTATGCTATTATTAGCTGTTAATTCTGGCAGTAGTACTTTAAAGTTTAGACTTTATGATATGCCAAGTGAAAAAGTAATTACAAAAGGAAGTTTTGAAAGAATTGGCTCTTTAGACAGTGATTATACTATTAGAGTTAATGATGAAAAAATCTATAAGAAAGAAGAAATTGATAGTCATGAGAAAGCTGTTAATATTTTATTAACAGAACTTGTGGAAAAAGGTATTGTTAAGAAACTAGATGATATTAAAGCAGTTGGACATCGTGTTGTTCATGGAGGTGTTTTATATTCTCACTCTGTTATTATTACTGATAGAGTACTAGATGAAATAGAAAGGATTAAAGACTTAGCACCACTTCATAACCCTGCTGCTATAGTAGGTATTAAAGCTTTCTCTAAAGCTATACCTAATGCTACTATGGTTGCCTGCTTTGATACGGCTTTTCATCAAACTATAGAAGAAAAAGAATTCTTATATTCAGTACCTTATGAATGGTATGTTAAATATGATGTTAGAAAGTATGGATTCCATGGACTATCTCATCAATATATAACAACTAGAATGAAAGATATATTAGGTAAAGATGGTAATTTAATAATCTGTCATATTGGAAATGGTGCTAGTATATCTGCTGTTAAAGAAGGTAAATGCATCGCTACATCTATGGGCTTTACTCCTAATGCTGGTATTATGATGGGAACTCGTAGTGGTGATATAGATTATAGTATTATAGGCTATATTATGAAAAAAACTGGAATGTCTTATGATGAAGTAGATAACTTATTAAATAAAAAGAGTGGTCTTGAAGGTATTGCCGGTATGAGTGACTTAAGAGATATAGATAGAGCTTTCATTGCTAAAGATAGTAAAGTAGTTCTTGCTATAGATATGTATACTGAACGTATTGCCGAATATATCGCTAAATACTTCTTAAAACTAGGTAATGTAGATGCTATTATCTTTACAGCAGGTGGTGGTGAAAATGATCCTATTATAAGAAAAGAAGTACTTAATAAATTAAAACCACTTGGTGTAGAAGTAGATGAGAAACTAAATGAAGAAACAATTGTTAGAAAAGATAAAGAAGGCTTAATTACTACTAAAAAATCATCTATTGCTAGTTATGTTCTAGCGACAGATGAAGAACTTGTAATTGCAAAAGATACCTATAATTTATCTAAATAATAAAGTAACTTGCTAATAGCAAGTTATTTTTTTTATTACGAGTTTTCGTGATATAGCTTATAAAATAATAGTATCATTAAGTTTACGAAAACTCGTAACATATTTTTAACATTTTTACTTGACTTTCGAACATAAATACTATAGAGTAATAACCAATAACTAGTTATTAAAATATACTTTCGGAGGATTAGTAAATGAATGAAGTTGTTACAAAAGAAAATATAAAAATAGAAGATATGATTTATGAAATAAGAGGTAAGCAAGTAATGCTAGATAGTGACTTGGCACGATTATATGAATGTGCTAATGGGACCAAAACAATTAATCAAGCAGTAAAAAGGAACATTAATAGATTCCCTAATGATTTTTATTTTCAGTTAGAAACAGAAGAATTCTTAAACTTGAAGTCCCAAATTGGGACTTCAAGTTGGAATAACTATGGAGGAACTCGTAAACTACCCTATGTTTTTACAGAGCAAGGTGTAGCAATGTTAGCTACCGTTCTTAGAACAGATATTGCTTCAGAGATGAGTGTTGCTATTATGAGAGCCTTTGTAACTATGAGAAAATATATCTCTACAAATTTGCTTGAACAAAAATATATAAATAATATGGTGCTAGAACATGATTGTCAAATTAAATTATTAAAAGGTTCGTTTCAAAAAATAGAAGAAAAGAAAAAAGTTAATGAAATCTATTTTAACGGCCAGATTTATGATGCTTATTCTAAAATACAAGAGATATTTAAAAGTGCTAATAAGAGACTTGCAATAATAGATGCATATGCAGATAATACAATACTAGATATTATTAAGAGACTAAATATAGAAGTAACAATTATAACTAAACCTAATAATCTTCTTACAGAACAAGATATTGCAAAATATAATAAACAATATCATAACTTGATAGTTTACTATGATAATACATTTCATGATAGGTACTTTATTATAGATGATGAAATAGTTTATCATTGTGGAGCCAGTATAAATAGAATAGGTTATAAAACATTTTCTATTACCTTAATAGGAGATAAAGATGTAAAGAATACTTTAATAAATAAAATAAAAGAAATAGATAAGGAGAACTAGTAAATGAATGAAGTTACTACAAAAGAAAATATAAAAATAGAGGATATGATATATGAAATAAGAGGTAAGCAAGTAATGTTAGATAGTGACTTGGCAAGACTTTACAAATGTAAAAATGGAACTAAAACTATTAATTTAGCAGTGAAAAGACATATTAATAGATTCCCGGAAAGATTCATGTTTCAATTAACAAAAGACGAATATGATTATTTGCGGTTTCAAACTGAAACCGCAAAAGAAAATAATATGTCTAGAACTCTACCATATGCCTTTACAGAACAAGGCGTTGCAATGTTAGCAGCAATACTTAGAACACCTGTTGCAGAAGAGATTAGTATACAAATAATGGATGCTTTTGTAGCAATGAGAAAATATATTTCTTCTAATTTACTTGAACAAAAACATATAAAAAATATGGTACTTGAAGATCATAACAAGATTAAAATATTAGAAGATTCCTTTCAAAAGTTTGAAGAAAAAAGAAAAGTCACAGAAATCTATTTTAACGGACAGATTTATGATGCTTATTCTAAAATACAAGAGATATTTAAAGGTGCCCATAAGAGCATTGTAATAATAGATGCATATGCAGATAATACAATACTAGATATTATTAAGAGACTAAATATAGAAGTAATAATTATAACTAAACCTAATAATCTTCTTACAGAACAAGATATTGCAAAATATAATAAACAATATCATAACTTGATAGTTTACTATGATAATACATTTCATGATAGGTACTTTATTATAGATGATGAAATAGTTTATCATTGTGGAGCCAGTATAAATAGAATAGGTTATAAAACATTTTCTATTACCTTAATAGGAGATAAAGATGTAAAGAATATTTTAATAAA
Organism: uncultured Bacilli bacterium; assembly: GCA_944331935.1. Lineage (GTDB taxonomy): Bacteria > Bacillota_I > Bacilli_A > RF39 > UBA660 > Onthousia. The sequence goes on from CALVIV010000054.1 coordinate 3,280, forward strand.
TAAAATAAAAGAAATAGATAAGGAGAACTAGTAAATGAATGAAGTTGCTACAAAAGAAAATATAAAAATAGAGGATATGATATATGAAATAAGAAGTAAGCAAGTAATGCTAGATAGTGACTTGGCAAGACTTTACAAATGTACTAATGGTACTAAAGATATAAATAAAGCAGTAAAAAGAAATATAGAAAGATTTCCAATTAATTTTATGTTTTAATTAACAGATGCTGAGTACGATTATTTGAGGTTCTAAATTGGAACCTCAAATATAAAAGGGGGTAGAAGATATAATATAAGAGCCTTTACAGAAGAAGGAGTTTTGCTTTTGGCGACAATACTTAAAACTAAAGTTGCAACAGAAGTTAGTATAAAAATACATAAATAACTTAGTATTAGAACATGATAAGAGAATTAAAACCTTAGAAGATTCGCTTAAAAAACTAATAAAAAAGAGAAATTTAATGAATAAAATAGAGGATGATTAATAAATGAAAAATGAAATTGTTATTTTTGAAAATCAAAATGTAAAATTAGAAGTAAATATGAAAGATGAGACTGTTTGGTTAAATCAAATGCAAATGGCAGAATTATTTGATAAAGATAGGACTGTTATAACAAGACACATAAATAATATTTTTAAAGAAGGTGAACTGGACAAGAAGACAAATGTGCAAAAATTGCACATTCCTAATTCAGATAAACCAGTTACTTTCTATAATCTTGATGTAATTATTTCTGTTGGTTACCGTGTTAAATCAAAAAATGGTGTTGCCTTTAGAAAATGGGCAAATAAAATATTAAAAGATTATCTAATTAAGGGTTATGCTGTTAATGAGAAAAGACTTAAAGCTTTAGAAAAAACTATTGAACTAATAGATATTGCAAATAGATTAGATGATAGACTAGAAGATAAGGATGCTAAAGGTGTATTAAAAGTAATAACATCATATACTAAAGCTTTAGATTTATTAGATGACTATGACCATAAAACTCTTAAAATAAAAGGAACTAATAAGAGCTTAAAAAAGATAGATTATGAAGAATGCATGAATGTAATAAATACCCTTAAATTTAATGAAAGTAGTGATATCTTTGCCTTAGAAAGAGATTATGGTTTTAAAGCTATTATAGATACTATTTATCAGACTTTTGATGGAGAAGAATTATATAAAACTACTGAAGAAAAAGCTGCTAACTTCTTATATTTGACAGTTAAAAATCATGCCTTTATAGACGGTAATAAACGTATAGCGGCAACTATGTTTATTTACTTTTTAAACTACTATAATATGCTTTATAAAGATAATAGCCTTGTAATTGATAATAACACTTTAACTGCCTTAACTCTTTTAATAGCAGAATCAAATCCTAAAGAAAAGGATTTAATAACGGCTCTTATAATGAACTTTCTTGCCTAATACTTTGAAAAATCCTTAATCTATAGTATAATACTAGTAGATTTAAAGAAAGAAGGAATATATATGAAAATAATATCTATTAATGCAGGAAGTAGTTCTTTGAAGTTTAGTCTTTTCGATATGGACGATAAAAAAGTAATCGCTTCAGGACTATTTGAACGTATTGGTATAGATGGAAGTAGTTATACTATTAAATATAATGGTGAGAAAATAAAAACAGAAGCAGAACTTGCTACTCATACAGATGCTGTTAAGATTTTATTAGATAAACTAGTTAGTCTTAATATTATTAAATCATTAGATGAAATAGATGGAGTAGGGCATCGTTTAGTTCATGGTAAAGATAAGTATAAAGCCTCATGTCTAATAACAGATGAGGTAGTTAATGACCTAATTGCTTTTAAAGACTTCGCTCCTCTTCATAATCCTGCTAATGTCTTAGGAATACAAGCATTTAAAGAAGTATTACCAGATGTTCCTATGGTAGGAGTATTTGATACTGCTTTTCATCAAACTATGGATGAAGAGTCATATCTATATCCAGTACCATACTCTTGGTATAAAAAACATGGTGTTAGAAAATATGGTTTTCATGGAACTAGCCATAGATACATTGCTAAAACTATTAGTGAAAAACTTGGTCGAGATGACCTAAGAATAATCAGTTGTCATGTTGGTAATGGTGGCTCTATTACGGCTATTAAAGATGGTAAATGTGTTGATACTTCTATGGGCTTTACTCCTCTAGCTGGTATAATGATGGGAACACGTTCTGGTGATGTTGACCCTTCAATTATTACCTATATCATGGAACAAGAAGGATTAAATGCTAAAGAAGTAATAGACATATTAAATAAAAAATCAGGACTACTTGGACTTAGTGAAATAAGTAGTGATATGCGTGATATTGTAAGTGCTATGGAAAGTGATGATGAACAAGGAGAGAAAGCTAGACGTGCCTTCTTAAAATACACAAGAACTGTTACTAACTATATTGCCCAGTACTATGTTTTATTAGGAGGAGCTGATGTAATCTGCTTTACTGCAGGACTTGGTGAAAATAGTGAGCCATTTAGAAAGAAAGTTTGTGAAAACCTAGCTTGTCTTGGTGTAAAACTAGATGCTGAAGCGAATAAAGTAATGGGCGAGTTTAAAAAGATTAGTAGTGATGACTCTACTATCCCAGTATATGTAGTTCCAACAGATGAAGAGCTTATGATTGCCCTAGATACTCTTAAATTAATTAGTTAGATTGGATGAAGTTATGTTTAAAAAAATATATAAAGAGATAAAAAAATATAATACTATTGTAATTGCAAGACATATAGGAGTAGACCCTGATGCCCTAGCGAGTCAGCTTGCCCTAAAAGAGTCTATAAAATTAACCTTTCCTAAAAAGAATGTCTATGCTGTCGGGAACGGCTCTTCAAAATTTTCTTATATGGGTCGTCTTGATAAACTAGAAGAGTTTGATAATTTTCTTCTAATTGTTCTAGATACTCCTGATAAGAAAAGAATAGACTATAAAGACTATAGTAAAGCAAGACAGACTATTAAAATAGACCATCACCCTTTTATAGAAGACTTTGGTGGCCTAGAATATATTGATGATAGTGCCAGTAGTACTTGTGAAATATTAATGGAATTATTACTTAATACTAAATTAAAATGCAATTATGAAATAGCTAAACTCCTATATTATGGACTAGTATCAGATTCTAATAGATTTCTATTTGATAGTTCCACCTCTAAAACCTTTAGTCTTGTAAGTACTTATTTATCTAAATATCCTTTAAAACTATCTAGTATCTATACAAATCTTTATTTAAGACCACTAAAAGAAGTAAGACTAGAAGGATATATCTCTTTAAATATGAAAGTAACAGAAAATGGTGTTGCCTATATCATCTTAACTAATGATATTATTACTAAGTTTAAAGCCGATAGTGCCTCAGCAGGTAATATGATTAATAACTTTAACTTTATAGATGAAGTCTTAGTTTGGATTATTGTAACCGAAGATGTTAAAAATAATAATGTCCGTGTTAATATCAGAAGTAGAGGACCAGAGATTAATAAAATAGCCGAAAAATATAATGGAGGAGGACATGCTATGGCAAGTGGAGCCAGGCTATCATCCATTGATGAAGCTGAAGCCTTAATATCTGATATAGATTATGCAACAGAAAACTATATAAAGAAAGAGATGAGTAAAAATGAAGATAACTAGTGCAGAACTTAAAATTATGGCCACCCGTCGTAGTCAGTATCCAGAAGATATGAAAAGTGAGTTTCTTTTAGTGGGACGTAGTAATGTTGGTAAAAGTAGTTTTATCAATACAATTTTAGGAAGAAAAAACCTTGCTAGAACTTCATCTCATCCTGGAAAAACCCAAACACTTAACTTCTATGAAGTAAATAAAGACTTCTATTTAATAGATGTACCAGGTTATGGTTATGCTGAAGTTAGTAAAAAAAGAAGAGAAAAGTTTGGTAAAATGATAGAGGAATACTTAGAGACTAGAAAACAACTAAAAAGAGTTTTTATGATAGTAGACTTTCGTCATAAACCAACTGAAGATGATGTCTTGATGTATAACTTCTTAAAATACTATAATCTTCCTGTAACTATTGTCGCTACTAAAGCCGATAAAATAGGAGCCAGTAAAAAAGATAAATGTAAAAAACAAATCACTGATACCCTCGATTTAGTAGTAGGAGATGACTTAGTTATATTCTCTAGTGTAACTAAAGAAGGTAAAGATATAATTCATAAAACCTTAGAAGACTTAAGCGTCGACACGATTTAAGTCTTTTTTCATACTCTATAATAGGTGAAGTTTAATGAAACTAATAATTAAATCAGATACCTTATATTATTTAATATTACCGCTTAATTTAAAAAGTCTAAAAGAAAGTGATATAATTACTAAAATAAAACATATCTTCTTAAAATATAATCATAAATATCATCTCTTAGAACCAGGCTTTTATGAAGTAGATGTCTATCATCATGATATTGTAGGGACAATTATCTCCATAGAAAAGATAGATACATTTGATTTCTCAGAAGAAGTAGATTTAAGAGTAATTATTAAAGATAAGATAAAAGTCTATCTAAACTTAATAGATGAAACAGAATTTAGAGAATATAAAAGTAAAATAGATGTTGATACCCTAAGTCTAAAAGAATATCTAAAGTTAATAGAACATTCTAATATAGATATAGCCACAAAAAAAGTTCTCAGTTAGAGAACTATTGCAATCATATTGTTAGAGCCTTTATTAACTACTTTAGTTAACGTTTGTTGTAATTTATATCTAATATTATCTGGCATGGAATTAATCTTAGCTTGTATTCCTTCTTGAACAATATTATCTAAACTTCTACCAAATATTTCACTTTTCCATATCTCACTAGGATTATTTTCATAATCTCTCATTAAGTAATCAATTAACTCTTTACTTTGTACTTCACTACCTATAATCGGTTCAAAAGTAGAATTAACATCGACCCTTATCATATGAATAGATGGAGCGACAGCTTTAAGTTTAACCCCATATCTAGGACCTTGTTTAATAATCTCAGGAGTATCAAGTTTCATATCAGCTAACGTTGGAGTAGCAACACCATAACCAGTCTGTTTAACCATCTTTAGAGCATATTTAATCTGGTCATATTCACTCTTCGCTTCTTCATAGTCTTGGAATAACGATAATAATCCCGCTTTACTAGTAACATCTATCTTAATAATATCTCTTAAGACATCACTATATAGTGAACTAGGTGCCTCTAAATTAATAGTAACAATACCAGTAGCAGGTGAAACATCAGATAAATAAGCTTTCTCTATTACATCATTACTTCTAAAGTGGTCAGTAATCTTTTCAATATCTCTTAACTTATCAACTTCCATAACACTTTCTCTGATAACATCAATATATTTACGTTTAATAGGATTATTAGCATTTAATATGGCAATCCACTCAGGCATATTAACTTTAACTTCTAAGACAGGGAACTCATATAAAGCTTCTCTTAAAATACTAATCATTTCTCTTTCGTTCATAGCCTCTACATTAATAGGTAAAACAGGAACATTGTGTGCTTCTTTAATAGATTCCGCAAGTCTTTCCGTTTCAGGTAGAGTAGGGTGAGTCGTGTTAAGTATAACAATAAAAGGTTTACCAATAGCCTTTAACTCTTCAATAACTCGCTCTTCTGCCTCCAAATAGTCACTTCTATTAAACTCTCCAATAGAACCATCAGTCGTAACCACAATACCAATCGTAGAATGGTCTTTAATAACTTTTTCAGTACCAACTTCTGCAGCCTCTACAAAAGGAATCTCTTCATCATACCAAGGAGTCTTAACCATCCTTGGACCATTATCATCACTTGCTCCTTTAGCATTAGGAATAACATATCCAACACAATCAACTAATCTAATATTACAACTAAAATCATCAATATTAACTTTAGCAGCTTGATTAGGAATAAACTTAGGCTCTGTTGTCATAATAGTCTTACCCTGAGCACTTTGAGGAATCTCATCTAGTGTTCTTTTCTTTTCATACTCATCTTCAATATAAGGAACTACTAAAGTTTCCACCATTCTCTTAATAAAAGTACTTTTCCCAGTTCTAACTGC
>CALVIV010000055.1 GCA_944331935.1 uncultured Bacilli bacterium
GAATATATGATTAAAGGGTTTGTACTTAATGATGAAAAATTAAAGAATAATGGTGAAAGTCCTTACTTTGAAGAATTACTTGCTAGAATTCGTGATATTAGGTCATCAGAAAAAGTTTTTTGGAGAAAAGTATTAGATATATATGCAACGGCAATTGATTATGATCCTAAAGATAAGATATCAATAGAGTTTTTTAAGACTGTTCAAAATAAAATGCATTATGCAACACATGGAAGCACAGCTGGGTTATTTTTAATAGGGTAGGTTCTCTAATTTAGACTAAATGATTCATTCATTACCTACTTAATGTATCAATTGCTCTAAAAAATTAACAAAGTTATTCACAAAATGTTGATTTTTGTGTATGATTTTGTTAATATTATGGTGGGTGATGAGAAAATGTTGTACTTTAGAAACGAGTTAGATAAAAATAAATATTCTACTTATCAACTAAATAAGGCTATAGAAAATAAAGAGTTGTTTAAAGTGGATAATGGTTTGTATTCAGATGTAGAGTTTGTAAATCCTTTAGAAATAATTTTAAAAAAATATCCTAATGCAATATTTACATCTGATAGTGCATATTACTATTATGATTTAACTGATGTTATACCAGACTATTTTTATTTAGCAACTAAAAGGTCAGATAGCAGAATCAATGATAAGAATATTAAACAAATATTTATACCTAATGATTTATTTGAATTTGGTAAAACACAGATTGAAGTAGAAAGTGTTAAAATCAATATCTATGATAAAGAAAGAATGTTAGTAGAATTAATCAAAAAAAAGAATTTAATTCCATTTGATTATTATAAGGAAATAATTACTAATTATAGGAAGGAAATTGATACACTTGATATATATAAAATTCAAGAATATATTTCTTACTATAAAAATGAATCATCACTATATGATACTTTAATGCGTGAGGTTTTTTAATGAATTTAGAAAACTTGCGAAGAAAATATCTTGAAAATGGTTTTTCACTTGCTAATGCTTCTGCAAAGATTTGCCAAGATATTATTTTAAATAAAATATCTAAAAGTAAAATGAATAAAAACGTAACAATAAAAGGCGGAGTTGTTATGTACGGTTTATCTAATGATAGAAGACGTGCAACAAGAGATTTAGATCTAGACTTCATAAAATATTCTCTTGCTAATGAATCAATAAAAAAATTCATAGATACATTAAATTTAGTAAATGATGGCATTAAGGTTTATATAGATGGAGAGATACAAGAATTACATCATCAAGATTATAAAGGAAAAAGAGTTAATGTTATTTTAAAAGATGAAAATAACTCTAGCATTTCTGCTAAGTTAGATATAGGTGTTCACAAAAACTTTGATATAAAACAAGATGTATATTGCTTTAATTTAGAGGCGATTAATGAAAGTGCAACACTAGTTATTAATTCAAAAGAACAAATAATTTGTGAAAAACTTAAATCATTGTTAAGATTTGGTATTAGAACAACAAGATATAAAGATATATTTGATATTTATTATTTGATTAATAAAACCGAAATTAATAAAGAAGATTTGTTAAATATAATGAATACACTTATAATTAAAAATTCAACAATGAGAGAAAATAATATTGGCGATATAATAAATAATTTAGATACTATACTTAACAATAATATTTTTAAACGTAGTTTATCAGATGCAAGAAATAATTGGCTTGACATTTCTGTTGAACAAGTAATCAATAATGTTATTGATTACTTTAAATCTATTGAAACAATTAAAATATAATAATATAAATGACTAATTGTATGGATAATTCAATGAAATTAGTGATAGTTATTACATTATTATTAATTTAGAAATATCAAACTATGTTACAGTGAATTTTAAAAATATAGAGTAATCAAGATCAAAACTATTTATCTGATTTTGATGAATTACTTGAATTCAGTAAAAAAGAAAGGATAAAAAACTAATATGAGAGATATAAATATTTTAGTTTTTGGAGATAGTATTACTTATGGTGCTTGGGATAAAGAAAAAGGTGGTTGGGTAAATCGCTTAAGATTAGCCTTAGAAAATGACGATAGTAATAATTATTACACTATTTTTAATCTAGGGATTTCAGGAGATGTTACAGAGAGTATTAAGAATAGATTTGATAATGAGTGTAAAATAAGGTTTAATAAGAATGATAATACAATAATTATTTTTTCTATAGGAATTAGTGATACACAAAATGTAAAAGATGAAGATAGAGTTTCACTTGAAACATTTAGAAATAATATTATTACCTTAATTAATAGTGCTTAAAAATATACTGATAATATATTATTTATAGGACTAACAAAAGTAGATGAATCTAAAGTAACACCTTTACCTTGGGATAAAGAAAAAGGTTATTTAAATACTAAAATTATTAATTTTGATAAAGAGTTAAAAAACATTTGTTTAGAAAATAATGTTGATTATTTATATATTTATGATTTGTTGGAAGTTGATGAACTTTTTGATGGTTTACATCCTAATAATGTAGGACATCAAAAAATTTGTGATAAAGTAAAAACTAAAATAAGTAAATATTTTTAATTTGAATACAAGAAGTTAGGAAGTGAAGTAATGAAGGCATGTGTTTATACCTTAGGATGTAAAGTAAATACTTATGAAAGTGAATATATTATGTTAAAACTAATAGAAGCAGGTTATGATGTTGTAAATAATTTAGATGAAGATAGCAATGTCTATATAATTAATACTTGTACTGTAACAAATACTGCTGATATTAAAAGTAGAAAGATAATACATCGTATTAAGAGAAATAATCCTAATGCTTGTATTGTTGTACTTGGTTGTTATGCAGAAGATCATCCTGATGATTTTGGTGATGTAGATATTTATATTGGTAATAAAGATAAAAGTAAGATTATAGAACTACTTGATGAATTTTTTGCTAATAAAGAACCTATTAGAAGAGTAGGGCTTGATAAAGATAGTTTCGAAGATATGTTTATAACAGATTTTAAAAATAGATGTAGAGCCTTTGTTAAAGTACAAGACGGATGTGAGAACTTTTGTAGTTATTGTATTATTCCTTATGTTAGAGGAAAGTGTAGGAGTAAAGATTTAGATACCGTTGTTAGGGAAGTAACTACTTTAGTTAATAAAGGTTTTAAAGAAATAGTATTAACTGGTATTCATACAGGTCACTATGGAGTAGACCTTGATACTACTTTTGCCGATCTTTTAAAAGCTTTAATTAAAATAGAAGGATTAAAACGTCTTAGAATCTCTAGTATCGAAGTAACAGAGTTAAATAGTGATGTTTTAGAGGTAATTAAAAATAGTAATATAATTGTAGATCACTTACATATTCCTTTACAAGCAGGTAGTGATAAAGTCTTAAAGTTAATGAATAGAAAGTATGATTTAAAATATTTTGAAGATAAATTAAAAGAGATTAGAGAGATTAGACCTGATATATCTATAACTACTGATATAATTGTAGGTTTTCCTAATGAGAGTGAAGAAGACTTTTTAGAAACAATTGCAAATGCTTGTAAGTTTGGCTTTTCTAAAATCCATGTCTTTCCATACTCAGATAGAAAAGGAACTGTGGCAAGTACTATGGATGGACATATAGATGGTAATATAAAGAAGGAAAGAGCAAAAAGACTTCTTGAAGTATCTCATGAGTTAGAGAAAGAGTATGCTAATAAGTTTGTTGGTAAGACTTTAGAAGTACTATTTGAAGAAGTTAAAGATGGTGTTAGTATAGGACATACTAGTAATTATTTAAAAGTAAAAGTAAAGGCGTGTATTCCTTCTAATACTTTTAAAAATGTTAAGATTAAAAGCTATTTATTAGATAGTTTAATAGGAGAAGTAGATAATTAATTTTTAAAGGAGGACATCTTGAAAGAAAATAATTTTTTCATATACGAAACAGATAATAATGTTGAAGTAACTGCTATATTAGAAGATGAAAATATTTGGCTAACTCAAGAACAAATAGGTAAATTATATAATAAAGCAAAGTCAACAATCAATGAACATATAAAAAATATTTATTCAGAACATGAATTGGATGAAAATAATACAATGAGAAAATTCGGAAATTCCGAATTTTCTACAAAACCTACTAATTATTATAATCTTGATATGATAATTGCTATTGGATTTAGAGTAAAATCTAGTGAAGGAACTAAATTTAGAATATGGGCTAATAATAAGTTAAAAGATTATCTAGTAAAAGGCTATAATTTAAATGTTGAAAGATTTAAAAATAATGGTAATGATCCATATTTTGACGAATTATTAGATAAAATTAGAGATATAAGAAGTAGTGAAAAAGTTTTTTGGAGAAAAATACTTGATATTTATGCAACATCTATTGATTATGACCCTAAGAAAGAAATAACTATTAACTTTTTTAAGACAGTGCAAAATAAAATGCATTATGCTGTTTCTAAAAATACAGCAGCAGAAATAGTTTATAATAGAGTTGATAGTAATAAAGAAAATATTGGTCTTACAAATTTTAAGGGAGATACGCCAACAAGAAAAGAGACAGAAATTGCTAAGAATTACTTAAGTATGGAAGAATTACAAATCTTAAATAGATTAGTATCTGCTTATTTAGATGTTGCAGAAATTAATGCTTTAAAAAGAAAAACAATGACAATGAAAGATTGGATAGGAGAACTTGATAGTTTTCTTACTATGACTCATAATGATATATTACATACTAAAGGAACTATTTCTCATGAAGAGGCTTTAAAAAAAGCTCATGAAGAGTATGATAAATATATGAAAAATCATTTAACAAAAGCTGAAAAAGATTATTTAGAAATAATGAATATTGATATTAAAGAAATTGAAACTAATAATTAATATAGGAGAGCTTATGAGTAAAGTAACAGGAAATTTTAAAAAGACAATTTTTAGAAGTAATACTAATAATTACTTAATAGGTTTATTTAAAGTAAAAGAGACTAGTCCTGATTTAGATAAATTTATTAATAAGACTATTACTATTACAGGTTATTTACCTGATTTAAATGAGATAGATACTTATGTATTAGAGGGTAATATTGCAAATCATGCTAAGTATGGAGACCAGTTTGTTGTTAATAATTTTGAAAGAATTATGCCAAAAGAGACTGATTCTATGGTTAGTGTTCTATCCAGTGATATGTTTAAAGGAATAGGTAAGAAGACTGCCGAAGCGATAGTTGAAATGTTTCACGAAGATACCTTTAATGTAATATTAGAAAATCCTAATAATTTATTATTAGTTAAAGGAGTTAGTGAAAAACAAGTAAGAGTATTACATGAAGCCTTAAAGAATTATCAAGGTAGTTATGAGATAATCCTTAATCTATCTAAATTAGGGTTTAGTACTAGAGATAGTCTTAAAATATATAGTAAATTTAAAGAAAAGAGCTTTGATATTATAAATGATGATATCTATAAAGCATATTACTATATAGATGATATTTATTTTAAGACTTGTGATTATATCTTTGAGAAAAATACTGAAGAAAAGTTAGATGTTAAAAGAATTAGAGCGGTATTTATCTATATTTTAAGAGAACTTACTAATGTTAGTGGCAATACTTACTTTTATTTAGATGAAGTTAGACCTTACTTTATTAGAATAATTGGTACTGATATAAGTGATGAGTTATTATTAGAAGCCTTAAATAGTTTAATTAGTTTGGAGTTAATAGTAGTTAAAGAAGATAAAATCTATTTAAAAGAGTATTATGATGCGGAAATATTTATTGCAAGACGTCTAAGACTTTTAGCTCATGAAAAGGCTGAGACTTTAAAGAATTATAAAGATGTCTTAAAAGAAATAGAGTTTAAAAATAGTATTATCTATAATGAAGAACAAGAAACTGCTATTAGAGAAGCTTTAACTAATAAATGTTTAGTTATAACAGGTGGACCAGGAACAGGGAAAACAACTATTATTAAAGGGATTATCGACTTATATCAAGCCTTAAATAAATATAAGACTAAAGACTTAATGGAAAAACTTGTTTTACTTGCCCCAACAGGACGTGCTAGTAAAAGAATGAGTGAAGTTACTAATTTATCTGCATCTACTATTCATAGATTCTTAAAGTGGAATAAAGATACTAATAAGTTCCAAGTTAATGAGTATAATAAAAGTAAAGCAGAATTTGTTATTATCGATGAATCTAGTATGTTAGATACTCTATTACTTTGTAATTTATTAAAAGGATTATCTACTAATACTAAGATAGTATTTGTAGGAGATGCTAATCAATTACCTAGTGTAGGAGCAGGGAATGTTTTACATGATATGCTAGAGAGTGAAGAGATTAAAACTATTAGATTAAAAAATCTTTATAGACAAGGAAAAGACTCTAATATCATAACCTTCGCTCATGATATTAATGAAGGAGTACTTAATAAAGATATCTTTAATAAGGGAGAAGATTTACAGTTTATAAAGTGCCCTGATAATAAAGTATTAGATACTATTAAAGACGAAGTATCTAAAATTAAAAATACTGACTATCAAGTACTTGCACCTATGTATAAGACTATTAATGGAATAGATAATATTAATACTGCCCTACAAGAGTTATTAAATCCTAAGAAATCTACTAAAAAAGAGATATCTATTAGTAATATAGTTTATAGAGAAAATGATAAGGTTATAGAACTTACTAATATGCCAGATGACAATGTCTTTAATGGTGATATTGGCTGTATTAGTAAAATAAAACTTAGTCCTAAAAAAGAAGTATATATAGATTATGATGATAATACTGTTAAATATACTCCAACTATGTTTAATAACTTTTCACTAGCTTATGCTATATCGATACATAAGAGTCAAGGAAGTGAATTTAAAACTATAATTATGCCAATAGTTAAAGGTTATCATAAAATGTTATATAGAAAGCTTATTTATACAGGAGTTACTAGAAGTAAAGAAAAACTTGTGTTGATTGGAGATATTAAAGCTTTAGAGTATGCTATTAATAATACTAATGAACAAAAAAGAAGAACAAGTTTAGATTATTATCTAAAAAATGGTATAATTTAAATTAATCAATCCATAATACTTGTAGGAGGCAAGAATTATGGATAAGAAAAAAATGATGATAACAGCAGGAGTTATGGCTGGAGTAGGATATGGAATGTATAGATACTTTAAGAAAAATCCAGCTAAACTTAATATGATGAAACAAAAGATGAAAAATGCTGTTAATAATTTTGAAGATGAGATGATGATGTAAAGTTGTCATCTTTTTAGTTGTTAAGATATCTATATTGTGTTAAAATTTAAATAGATGATATGAGGTGTCCATTAATGAAAGAAACAATAAAGAAAAATAAGAAATATATAATAATAGGGGTTGTAATAATAATTCTTCTTTTAATAGGAATAGCATTTGCATACCTAACAACAACATTACAAGGAGATAAAGAGTATCTTGTTAGAGCAGGAACACTTGATTTGGTGTTGGATGAAGGGAATGAACTGACGTTAGAAAAACAAATACCTCTAGAAGATAGCGAAGGAATGAAACTAGATGGCTTTAACTTTAGCTTAGTAAATAATGGTAAGATAGATACAGATTATACAATTTATTTAGATGATATGGAATTATCTAATGGAGAAAAAAGGATGCCTGACTCTAGCATAAGATATAGTCTAACAAGAAATGATGAAACATTTATGACTAGAAATATGACAACCATGGGAAGCAATCCTAATAGAAGAGTAGACTTTGGGACTATAAGTCCAGATGAAACAATTAATTATACCTTAAGAATATGGATAGACTATGATGCAACTACTGAAGAAGCGAGTGGAAAAGTCTTTAAAGGAAAGTTAAGAGTAGTAGGAAGTCAAAGTGTAGGAGAAGAAGCAAGTACAGTCTTACTTGATAATATTTCTAAAGAAAATCAGTATGATGATGGAGTTGATACGTTTATAACCGGAGAAAATCCAGATAATTATATATGGTATAGTGGAAAGTTATGGAGAGCAGTGAGTGTAAATAATGAAGAAAAGACAGTTAAATTAGTAACACAATGGAATATAAGTACAATTAATTATTCCAGTGGTAGTACAGCTTTTGAAGGAAGTTATATGGAAGAGTGGCTAAATGATACTTCTGTAGATGGATTTTTAGGTAATTTAAGAGATTATGAGAATTTTATAGTAACTGATGCACTATGGGATGCCACAATGGATGATAGAGAGTTAGGAAATATAACTAGACCAAATGGAACAACAACTGTATCAGATTCAGTAGGACTTTTGAATGTGTATGAATATCAATCTAGTTATAATGGAACGACATATAGTAATGGTTATTTAAATAACGGGTTATATTGGAGGACTTTAACACCATATAGTTCATCTGGTGTTCGTTATCTTATTAGCAATGGTAATACGTACTACGATAGCCCGTCAACTGCATATGGTGTTCGGCCATCAATAAATTTAAAATCTAACGTCAAAATAGTATCAGGAAGTGGAACAGAAGATGATCCATATCACTTAGAAGGTGATAATGATACTAATCTATCAGGAACATTATTAAATACAAGATATAGTGGCGAATATATAAGATTTGGAACAGGTGAGAATAATCTATATAGGATAGTGAGCCATGAAAATGGTAGTGGTACAAAAATAGTAAGTGCCGAACCTCTTAAAGATTCTGGAGTATTTATGACAAGTGCATTTGGCGATAATGTATTATTTTCAAGTGCCAATACTATAGGTACATTCTTAAATAGAGAGTATTTAACAAATTATGTAGATAATACATATGGTAATATGATAGAAGATAGTACTACTTGGTATCTTGGAACAGTAGATGTTGCTACTTCGTATAAATTAGCAAAATATACAGATGAAACTACATTAACATCAAGTACAACTACATCAAAAATTGGTTTACTTCGCATTGGAGAATTAATGTCTGGGCAATTTGAACGATATTCAGTGAAAGGTGAAAGTTCTAGTTCAGGGTTAACAACAACTTATTGGACTTTAACACCTAACAGTATGGGAAGTATTAGGTGTGTCAGCTATGATGGTAGTGCGGTCGACAATATTTCATCAAACATGCGTGGAATTCGTCCATCCCTAAATTTAAAATCCAATGTCATAATAACTAATGGAATAGGGACAAAAGAAGATCCATTTGAAATATCATTAGAAAATTAAAAAAATTATAAATTAATAAAAATATCTGTTATACTAGATATAAGGATAAGGTGTTGATTATAATGAAGAGATTTA
>CALVIV010000056.1 GCA_944331935.1 uncultured Bacilli bacterium
TTTTTATTTGTTGGATCTTTCATATAACCAAAAGGACATCTACCAGATACATATAATCCTTCTTTCATTCTAGAATGCAAACTTGTTTTAACTTTTTTAGAAATATCTTTTGCATACATATCATTCATTATAGCTTTAAAAGGTGCTATGTCATTATTAGTATTATCTATAAATGTATCTATACCATCATTAATAGCAATATACCTAACATTTTTATTTGGAAAATACTTTTCTATTAATTCACCTGTACCAATATAATCTCTACCTAATCTAGACATGTCTTTGGTAATAATCATATTGATTTTACCAAGTTCAATATCTTTCATCATTTTTTTGAATGCTGGTCTATCAAAATTAGTTCCTGAAAATCCATCATCAACATATTCATCTACTACTATGTAATTATTTTCTTTAACATATTGTTTTAGTAAACTTCTTTGACTAATAACACTATCAGATTCTATATTTCCATCATCTCTTGATAATCTTATATATAATCCTACTTTAAAACTACTATTCCCAATCATTAATTATTTCTCCTTTCCTTTTGGGAATAATGAGTATGATTGAATGGTAGCTCTAAATTTAAAATATTACAAGTCTTATTAATCTTTTTTTGTAATTCAATTTTTAATACTTCAGTTATTGTTTCGTTTAAAGATTTTCCATTTTCTTTAAACTTTAAATTAATTTTGTATTTAACCATAGAGTTTATTACCTCCATTTAAACCTATGGCATTAACTTTAATTTTAGTAATATTATTTGGTATGCACATTACATACTCAAAAATATTACTTAACTTCATATTCCTCCATTATATTTTTCATAAGCATCATCTCCTTTTGCATGGATGATACCTCTTTAAAATATATGAGTCAAGTTATATTTTTATTGTTAATTTTTTATATTATCCTAAAATTCAAAAAAATTAATTAATTACTAATTAGCAGGATAAGAAGTAGGCGCCTTAGTCCTTATTTTTCTCTATAAAATAAGAGAAATAGTAGGCGCCATTCTTATTTCGTACTTACAAAATTCATCCTACTTTGTAGGTTGATTTAAAGGTTAAATATAGGTAATATAAGACTTTAAAATAACAAAAAATCATCCCTTTTTTCAATTTTTATTAAAAATAGTAGGATGATTAAATTTTTTATAAATTTTCTAAAATCCCATTTTCAAGATCATCGATGTTGTACATTGTTTCTAATTCATTAAATGTCTCTTCTAAATTTTTTCTAGCACTATTCCAACCAGTACCATCAGTAAACCATATAAATGTTACATCATCAACTTTTTTGGATTCTTGTGCCAACATCTTATAACTTCTAGCAGTTTCATTCAATTTAGAGCCACCACTAGAATAGAAGTTAGTTTCTATGACATATACTTGTTTATCCGTTTTAATAACAAAATCAAATCTTTTAGTTGAAGTGTTATTTCCAGACATTTCGCTCAAATCAAGATTCCATTTATTCTCTATATCCTTCAAATACATTTCTTTAAAGTAATTAACATCTTTTTTATAACCAGCTTTTATGATATACGATTCAACCAAATTTTCCATTAGATGTCCACCACGATTTTTTCTTCCATTTGAATCAAGCCCAACCTCTATTCCTAATACATAATCATATAAATTGTTTATAATATGATTTTGAAGTAAATCAAATAGTCCACTTTCTTTCATAAACCTAATATAATCTTTCATAGAATAGACCATTTTATCAAACTTAAATAAATATTCATTTATTTCATCTTTTATAAATATTTCTCTAGAGCGAACAGCAAGTAATAATGGAATACATTCTAAAGTTTCTGGGTATTTAATTAAAATATTTTGAAATTCTTCTTCAATATTTTTACTTCCTATTAATGAATTTAAAATATTAAGTTCTACTTTCACTTTATCAACATTTTTATATATTTTTTCAAAATCAACATAATAAGTATAATCAGATATACTTGTTTTAAATTTACTTAACCATTCATTAAAATTTCTAGACATTATTCTCACTTTCCTTTCTTTTTATTGTTAAATCTAAATATTCCTTTTCTTTTTCTATACCAATATATTTTCTATTTAATTTACTAGAAACTATTCCAGTAGTACCACTACCATTAAAAGGATCTAATATTATATCTCCTTCATCTGTAGAAGCTAGTATTATTTTCTCTAATATTTCTATAGGTTTTTGAGTAGGATGTTTACCACATTTTTTCTCACTAGGTTTAGTAAGTGATGATTCCCAAACATCTTTCATTTGTTTGCCACCATTTAATTCTCTCATAAGTGAATAATTAAATTTATGTTTTGCAGTTTTTATATCTTTTTTTGCCCAAAGAATAGTTTCAGTTGAATGAACAAAATATCTGCAACTAATATTTGGTGGGGGATTTAATTTTTTCCAAGTTATATTATTTATTATCTTAAATCCTTCTTGTTCTAATGCCATACCTATTGAATAAATATTATGCATTGTTCCACTGATCCAAATAGTACCATTATCTTTTAATACCTGATAACATAATTTAATCCATTTTCTATTAAATTTATGTTTTTCTTCTATACTAATAGATTTATCCCAATCACCTTTATTAACTGATACCATTTTACCACCACTACACGATATTCCATCACTAGATAAAAAATAAGGAGGGTCTGCAAATATCATATCAATACTTTTAGGCTCAATACCTTTAAGTATTTTTAATGAATCGCCTTGTATAAGTTTAAAATCTTTATTTTCATAATAATATTTTTTACTCATACAAAAAACCTCCTCATATATATTATACTATGTTTATTATTCAAATCCTTTTTTATTTTCAAAATTTGTAATAATAACTTCTTCTACTTTTCCTCTTTTCTTTCCATTAGCATTTATATTTCTTTTTGCTTCAATTACATGAATATTAAAACCCTTATAAAGTTCATTTATTAGTGTTGTATTATGATTAGAAAGCATCACATAGCAACCTCTATCAGATAATTCTTTAAACACTTTAGCAAGTCTTTTTTGTTCATCTTTTCCAAAACCATTTTCAGTATAACTATTAAAGGTTGTTGTATCAGAATCATAAGGGGGATCAAAATAAATAAAATCGCCTTTTTTAGCATCCTTTACTGACTCTTCAAAATCAACTGAGAGAATTTTAATATCATTATAATTTAAATAGCCACATATAATACCTAAATTTTGCCCTTCATAAGTGTTTACTTTAGTTTTCTTACCAAACGGTACATTATATTCATTTTTACTATTAACTCTATATAAGCCATTAAAACAGGCCTTATTTAAGTAAATAGTACGAGCAGCTCTTTTATAATCTGCTACTCTATTAAATCTCTTTTTATCCCTATCTAAATTTCTAATTTTATAATAATATTCTTCAGAATGTTCGGTTTCATGATGATTTAATTCTCTGCACATTGCTTCAAATTTTTTTTCGTCTTTTATACATTCATAAACATTAATAAGTTCTTTATTTGAATCATTAATAACTGCTTTTTTAGGTGAAAGTTCAAATAATAATGCTCCTCCACCAACAAATGGTTCATAATAAGTATTAAATTTCTCTGGAATATATTGTTTTAATTTATCTATTATCTGCCTTTTTCCACCAGCCCATTTTACAAATGGCTTTCCTTTAATCATATTCTTCCTCCACTATAAATTAATTACTACATAAAAACTAACTTGCTTTTCTATAAATTGCAATTAATTCTAATTCATAAACTTTTTTATTACTTGAATTACTTAATAACTCAAAATCAAATCGATAACTACCATTACATTCATTTACTATGCTTTTCAATTGTGAAATAAAATCTGCTAGCAAGCCACTATCAAATTTACACAATTGAGTATCTGAAAAAAAATTGTAATCATTGGCAATATTTTTTACTTGACAAAAATATGTTAGATTATTGTTATATATATTATCTAAACTCGAATTATAAATATTATTTGTTAGTAAATGAATAACATAAATTTCATTTTGTGTTTCATAAACCAATTCTCTTTCTAAATCGTCTTTAGTTTTTATCATTTGTTTAACTTGCTTAATCTGTTCCTTTGTTTTCGATGTTTCATTTTTATTATTATTGTTGTTGTTTGAAAGTTTATTTGCTAATTCAGCAAAGCTAATCATTTCTATAAATTGTTCTAATAAATCACATATTGAATTATTTTTAAAAACGCCTGTTATTTCCACAAAATCTCCAATATTAAATTTTTCTTCTTTAATTAGTTTTTTGTTTTTTAAAATCTTCAATGTACTAGCTAACAAGGAACTTGTTGTTTGAACTTTTTTTAAAGTTATTTTTTCCTTGTTCGATTGGCCATCAATTTGTTCATCTTGTATGCCACTACTCAAATTAAATATTTTCATACCTACACTACCATTAACATTTGATTTATTGCTTTTTTTGGCATCAGTATTATTTTCTAAGGTCATTTCAGAAAAATCACTATATCCATCAAACAATATTGAATTAATATCTAACAATCTATCTTTATTTATATATACTGGTAGAAATAAGTTATCATTTTTCATTATATTATCACTCCTTTACTTCTTTTTTTGATTCTTCAATTTGCAAGATTAATCTGATAAAGCTACCTGTTAAATATATTAAATAATCTATTTCCTGTTCAGTAATATTATCACCATGTTTAGCATTATCATTGTTATAGACAGTATATAAATCAAATAATTTAATATACATATTAGAAATAGTAGTTGATATATTATTATTTTTTAAAAACTCTCCTACATTATTTTTTTGATTTTCTAAAGTCTTTTTATTAGAAAAAAGTTGTTGAAAGAATGATTCTAAACTAAATCTTAATTCATCTATAATATTTCTATAATTTTGTTTTTTTCTTTGCATTTTTACCGCACTAGAAAAATGTTCTTTAGTAATTTTATATTTATCTAACCATATTAAATTATCAATTACTAAAGGTTCATCAAGAAATTCAATGTGAATTGGATATAATTCATAATCATTTTCTTTCTTTAAAATTTTTACATTAGCATTACTAAGTTGTAGTGCTTCTACGACTTTATTAACTAATTTGCTTTTATCAATATATCTACCAAAGTCATAGTTCAAGGTTATTTCTAAATACCATAGAAACATATTATAATCATCTTCATTATTTAAATCTAACTTTAAAAGAAATTTATATAAATCTTTTAATTCAAAATTGTTAAAAGTATTCGACCTGTTTTCAATGCCCAATATCATAGATACTTCACAACAATAATCATCTAAAAAATCGTCTTTATTATAAATACTAATTTCAAAATCAGATGGTCTATTTGCTATATTTAAAAGTTTTGTGATAGCAGATAAGCATCTAATTTTAATCTGATTATCGTCTTCATTTAATTCAATAATATTCCATCTTTTGCAAAATGCCTTTCTCTTAATATAAATACTATCATTATTAAGTTTAACTTCTTCATTTTTCATATTATAAGCTAACCTCCTGATATAGTTTTAATAACTCTTAATATTATACCATGTAAAAAGACATTTTTCTTCAAAATGCCTTAAATTTCATCAATATTTTTATAATATTACTCACTATTCCCCATAAAAATTGTATCGCCCCTTTGCACAGTATAAGTAACATTACCACTTGGAGGAACAATTTCATCACCTTCATTACTACCAGGTATTCTTAAAATTTGTCCTACACTTAACACATCACTAGTTAAGTTATTAGCATCTCTTAAAGCTTGGACTGTAACTCCAAAACGATTAGCAATACTCCATAGACTATCACCTTTTACTACAGTATAGAAGTTATTACCACTACCCTCAGGAGGAGTATAAGGAACACCAGCATACTCTGCTATCGCTCTAACTACCGCTTCCACATAGTTTAATAAATCATTTTGTAATTTAACTCTATCATTAGCATTATCAATAAAACCATATTCTACTAACACTGACTGCATAGGAGTAGTTTCTCTAATAATGTAATAGTAGTCTTTTGATGGATCTTCAGGAAGTCTTCTTTGATAGTATTTACGCATAATTTGTCCTTCACTACCTATTTCTTCTAAGATAGACTGTGCTAAAGTAGAATTATTACGTAAAGCATAAATAACTTCAGCCCCTTCTCCACCTCCAGCATTTATATGATTAGATATAAGTATAGCATTAGGACTACCACCAAAAGCTTCATTAGCCCGTCTAAGTCTTTCTGTTCTACTAATATTCTCATCATAATCTCTAGTTAAAACAACAGGTATACCTAACTCTTTTAATCTATCAGCCATGTATAAAGAAGCTTCTAACGTAAAATCTTTCTCTTGTAAACCACCACTTACAGCACCTGGGTCAGCACCTCCATGTGAAGGAAGCAGAAAGTCCCAAATATTAAATATTATATTAAAATTCAAAGTTCCATTCTATTTCAATATCTCTTGATTTCGTTTCTTTATCATAAACTCCTATATAAACTTTATCAATAAATTCATCTACTATTACTTTATTTAACTTACTTATATGTTTATATTTCTTTAAAATATCTTTTGCTTGTTTCTTATTATCAAGTCTCTGCTTTAAAGATTCTATTTCTTCATCTATTATAGAAATTCTTCTATTCATCTCTTCTATTTCTTTAGTATAATCACTTGATAACATCTTAAACATATCTTCAGTTATTACAAGATTAGCTTTATCTTCATAAAGTTTTCTATAATACGTTTTCTCTTCTTCAAGTTTTTTATTAAGTAAAACCTTTTCTTGTTCTAGTATCTGAATTTCTTCATCATTTGTATTTTTAGATTCTCTGATGTTATATTCATTTTCTAACTTTTCTTTATCATAATAGTTATCTAGTAAATCATTAATAGCATTTAATAAGATTCCTTCCAACTCATCTAACCTTATCGCTTTATTATTACAACAATTATGTAATCTTCTAACCCCTTTACATTGTAAGTATGCTCTTTTACCATCCTTTACATTATAAACATTTCTCATAAATACCTTTTTACAGTTAAGACAATACACTTTTTTACTTAAGAAATGTATTTCTCCTGATTTAACAGGACATTCATGACTAGCAAGTCTTTTCTGTACCTTTTCCCAAGTATCTTTAGAAATAATAGCCTCATGAGCATTTTCTACTCTACACCAATCCTTTTTAGGTACAGTTTTAAACTTATGAACTTTATATCCTAAAGATGTTTTTTTACCCTGTACTAAATTACCAATATATACTTCATTCCTAAGAATTTTTGCAATTGTATCATTAGTCCAACGTACATTATCATAATCACAAGTTCCAGATACATACTTACTTCCATTTTGCTTTTTATATAAAGCTGGTGATAAGACGTTAGCATTATTTAAATATTCGCTTATCTTATAATATCCATAACCAGTCTCATACATTTTAAAAATATCTTTTACAACTTTACTAGCGACAGGATCAATAACTAACTTATGTTTATCTTCACTACTTCTCATATAACCATAAGGTGCAAAGCTACCCATAAATAAGCCATCTTCTCTTTTATTCTTTAATGATTTCTTAATATTTTGTGATAAGTCATCTAAATACCATTCATTTATTAGCCCATTAATTTGTCTTGATTTCTTATTAGATTCAATATTAGTATCAGCATTATCCACAATACTAACAAATCTAACATTCCATTCGATAAACTTATTATGTAAGTATTTTTCTATTATCTCCATATCTCTTGAAAACCTAGATTGTGTTTTACATAAAACTAAATTAATTCTACCACTTTCACAATCTTTAATTAATCTTTCAAATTCAGGTCTATAAGTGCCTGCACCAGAGAAATCATCATCAGAATAAATATCTACAACATCCCAGCCTTGTTTAAGAGCATATTTAATACACATACTCTTTTGATTTACAATACTATCACTATCATCATTCTTATTAGCTTTAAACCTATCTTCATCAGATAATCTACAATATACACCTACCTTTTCTATCATAGCCATTCCTCCAATTTCTTTAAAGAATGACTACAAACACTTTTAAATACAAACACATTATAACTCATTTTAAACTCTATTTAAACTAGAAGTATTATTGTTTTCTAAAATAAGTATAATATTTAACCATTTTTTATTAAATATATCTTTTAATTCTTCATTCGTTTTAGTATCACATTTAAACCTATATTTTACATTATATTTTACCTCCATTTATCTCCCCCCCTTTTATTATTAGTTATAAAATATTCCTCCTCATTAAATCATCTCTCTTTCTATAAATCTTTTAATAGTTCATTCATTTCTTCTATTTCCTCTTTAGTTGCACTAATACTATTACACATTTCTTTATGTTCTAACCAAACAGGAATAATTTCTTTATTTTTATATTTATTATTATTTTTCTTATAATTATTATTTATTTTATGATAGCAATTACTTTCTATGGATTTATCGCAAGTTTCTGCTACTCTATTAGAAGTTTTTGTTGGTATATTTTCCTTATTTAGATATATTTTTCTTCTTCCATTATCAGTTCTAACAAATATATACTCTTCTAATTTCAATTTAGATAAAGCAAGAGTTACTGTTCTAACTGATATATTTAGGTTATCTGCAAAATACTTATTACTAGCAAAACAATAGTTATTTTTTAAGGTAAGTGACACGATAAGACCCATAAGTAATTTTTCTGTACTTGATAAGTTCTTATCACTTAATACTATTCTAGGAGTTATGCTAAAAGTACAATCTAATTGCATAGTTTCCCTTTCTTAATATAGGGACTTTCTTTAACCTTTATTATTTATTCTATATCTCTTATAGAAAAGGTACTAACATAAGCCTCTAATCTTACTGTACCTCTTAACTAACGTCTTTAGACCCTTTAGTTAAGTTTTACGGTGTACATACCGTTATCATACTCTTGATATACTAGATATTTTCCTTGTTCTAGTTTTTCAAGATTTTTTCTCAAACCCTTATTGGTAATTCTAACAGTCTGTTGTATCTCACCTACATTTATATCTGTAAAGTATCTGTTATAACCTTTAGAATAAATGTAAGCATAAATGTACTTAGCTTCTTTTGGAATAGATTTATCTTTCCAAATCGCTTGTACTACTCTAAGCTGACTCTTAATCATTCATAGGCCTTGTCAAGACTAGTGTGTAAATTTCTATAATATTTTTTCAAATTGTCAAAGAACATATATTATGAACTAATC
>CALVIV010000057.1 GCA_944331935.1 uncultured Bacilli bacterium
AGTACTAGTTCCTGACCTGGTTTACTAGGTTGGTTAATCTCCAACTATATAATTAGTGCTTACTGTCGCACCATATTTTATGCTCCTTATAGTTATTTCATATAACTACATTATAACACAAAAATATATGTTTTCAAACATACTAATATTAGTTAATGTTGCTATCACTCAAACTTAATAATTTTAAAATTATATATAGGTGGTATTTATGAAATATAATAATCAAAATAACTTACAAACAATTAGAAAGAAACTTGGATTAAAACAAATTAAAGTTGCTATGGATTTAGGGACTACTCAAGAAACTATTTCATCTTATGAAACAGGCAGAATATTTCCAAATATTGATATGCTTATTGCATTAGCTAAATATTATAATACGTCTATTGACTATCTTTTAGGTTTAACAAAATATGATATTCCTACTGATGATATTAAACCTAATAATATCTCCGATGAAGATTTTATGCTTTTAAACAAAATCAATAAATTATCTTCTATCAATAAAGCAAAAGTTGAAGCCTATATTGATGGTCTAAATAGCTAATCATATATAGGTTTTTTATTTTATTAACTAATTAAGCACTATATTTTAACAGCTTATATTTATAACTATATAATAATACTCACTATACTATTATTAACTTATTAACTGATTATCATTTTTAAATCAATTATTATTATATTTATTCATATTTATTTTATTAATTGTTTATTATATGATAGTTAACTGCATTATTTAATTTACTTTAAAACCCTGTATCTTCTTCACTTTTTATTCTTTTAAGACTTTCATTTTCCTGTACTTTATTATTTTTCTTCATTTCATAATTTATTGCTATCTTATCTAACTGAACCTTTTTCATAAACTTATCTACAACTTTTTTATCCTGTTCTTTTGTCAAATCCCAATAAAAATTTTTAATCTTATAATATTTATCTTCAAGTTCTAATCTCTTTTTAGTTCCAATTGTTCTACAATATTTTAATGCTGTTCTTGCTTTCATATATGCTTTATATAAATCTTTTAGACTATAACCCTTTGGTATTCTTTCTTCGCCCGTATAATTATAATTACAAAATAATATTTCATCTGCTTGATTTATAAAATATTCTGCTTTATTTATATTTGTATCTTTTTTATATATTTTACTCTTGTCTTTTATTTTTCCATAATCAAAAGGCTCTTTTTCTATTTTTAACTCATTCCAGTTCTTATCAATATATTTTTTTATTTCTTCTCTAAAAGCATACATTGGCTTTGATACTAATAAAATATGCAAATGCCATTCAACATTTATATCTTCATTAACACTATAATATTTATCCATAACTTTTCTAGGTCTACCAACTTTGCCATTATGTTCATAATATAACATTGTGCTATTACCTTTTTTATTACTAACACAAATCATTGCTTCAGCCGACCAACCATTATTTGCTTTTTTCTTACAAATATATCTAATGAACTCTTTTAACCTCTTGGCATATCTTATTGCTTCTTCTTTATCTTTAAATCTCATATTTAAATCAAAACTTGATATTCCTAATTTACTTTTACTCATATTTCCACCATTTTTACAAAACTTATATGTTAATGTGTTTTACCTTTCCTTATTTTTCAATGTTTTTTCACATTATAAGTTTTAATACCGGTGGGGTGGTATGCCTGAGATGACTCTTGAGTGGGCTTTAACTGATGCAGGAATTGATCCTAAAAATGATGTTAATATTGATACATCTGTAGCATTTTCTGCCATGAGTAGTGCCTTTATAGGAGGGACAGGTGACTTTGTCGCTTTGTTTGAACCTAATGCTTTACAACTTGAACAAGAAGGTTATGGTTATGTTGTGGCAAGTTTAGGAGAATTAGGAGGAGTTGTTCCTTATACCGCTTTCTTTGCAAGAGATAGTTATTTAAATGAGAATGAAGAGTTAATTGAAAACTTTGTTAAAGCGATACAAAAAGGAATTGACTTTGTTCATAATAGTTCTGATAAAGAAGTAGCGGAAGCGATAATAGACCAATTCCCTGATACATCACTTGATGATTTGACTAAGATTGTAGAACGTTATAGATCTATTGATGCTTGGCCTGATAATACAGAGTTTAGTGAAGAAGAATTTGACCACTTACAAGATATTATGATTAATGCTAAAGAATTAGATAGTAAAGTTCCATTTAGTGACTTGATGTATGAAAAATAATATATTACAAATTACACATTTATCTAAGAATTATCAAGATAAAACGTGCGAAATAGAAGCGATAAAAGATATTAATCTTAGCGTTAATGAGGGAGAGTTTATTGTAATAGTAGGACCAAGTGGATGTGGTAAAAGTACTCTTTTGTCAATACTTGCTAATTTAGAGACTAAATCAGGAGGAAATATTAAGTTTTCTAAAGATAATATAAAGTTAGGTTATATGCTTCAAAAAGATAGCTTATTTCCTTGGCTTAGTATTTTAGATAACTGCCTTTTGGGTCTTAAATTAAAAGGTAAAGTAAGTATAGAGGATAAAGCTTATGTCTTAAAGCTTCTTGATACTTATGGGTTAAGTGAGTTTAAGGATAAGTTTCCTAGGAGTTTATCTGGTGGCATGAGACAAAGAGTTGGTTGAGGGTTGTTAAGACACAAAAATAACCTAGTAAAAAATACATTACTGGGTTATTTATACTATTCATAAAAAGAAATAGACTAATACCTACTTCTATGTTTTATCCTTTTCACTCTACCATGTGTATTACTAGCAGTATCAGTATTTTCTTGATTTAAAAAGGTAGGATTTACTTTATACATATCCAATTCTACTTTGTCTGAATGTTCCATTCTTCTTTTAATATCTTTATCATATTTTGCCATATTGTGATTAATATTTTCTAATATTAAATTAAGCTCTTCTTGTGTAAGTTTTCCCATAATGTACCTCCTTGCCTATTAGTTTAACATATAATTTATAATTTGCAATTATAAATTCATCTTACTAAGTCTTAGGGAGTTTATAACTACAGTTAAACTACTTATAGTCATGGCAATACTTGCAAACATAGGACTCATACTTATTCCATAATTTTCTAATAACCCAATGGCGATAGGAATCATTAATAAATTATAGAAGAAAGCCCAGAATAAGTTCTCTTTAATTATGAGATAGGCTTTTTTACTTATTTTAATAAGGTCTAAAATATTAGAAATATCGTTATTCATAAGGATAACATCAGCGGAGTCCATAGCAACATCTGTTCCATCATTAACACTTATACCAATAGTTGAGTTTACTAAAGCAGGGGCATCATTAATACCATCTCCTACCATTATTACTTTTCTACCTTTAGAAACTAAGTCTTTAATAGTACTTGCTTTCTTCTTTGGTAAGACATTAGATATTACTTTAGTTATGCCTAACTCTCCTGCAATTATTTTTGCAGTTACTTCATTATCTCCTGTTAACATAATTACTTCTATGTTATTATCATTAAATTTCTTAATTACATCTTTTATATTATCTCTAACTATATCTTTAACACCTATAAGACCAATAACAATACCTTCTTCTATTATATAGATAATGCTACAGCCATTATTTATTAAATTGTTATAATCTTCTTCATGACTATCTTTTATTTTTAAATCTTTTAATAGAGTATTATTTCCTAGATAGTATTCTTTATTATTAACACTTGCTTTTATACCTTTACCATTTATAGTCTTAAAGTCAGTTACAACTAATTTCTTTTTAACTTTAAAGGCAGTACTAATAGGATGAGATGAATTTTTTTCGATGTTAGATACAATATTAATTAAATCATTATCTTTATAGTTAGAGTAATTATAAGTCTTAAATATTTTTAAATTACCATAGGTAAGGGTTCCTGTTTTATCAAAGACAACTGTATCAATAGTTCTTGCTTTTTCTAAGACTTCACTATTTCTTAGGAATAAGCCTTTTTTAGCACATATTCCATTACTTACAACTACAACAAGTGGTACGGCAAGACCTAAGGCACAAGGACAGGCGACTACTAGGACAGTTACCATATGAATTAGTGCTTCATTTAAAGGTAAGCCTATTATTAGTTGAATAATAAATGTTAAAAAGGCTATGATTAAGATTACTGGAACAAAGATACCACTTACTTTATCGGCAATTCTTTGTATTTTAGTTTTGGTATTAGTAGATTCTACTACTAATTTAACTATTTCAGAGATGGTAGAGTCTCTTCCTATTCTTTTAGCTTTATATTCAATAAGTCCATCATAACTAATAGAACCAGCGATAACAGTTGCACCTTTTTCTTTTAGGACAGGGGCACTTTCTCCTGTAATAAAACTTTCATTAACATAGGTTTTACCTTTAGTAACAATACCATCAACTGCTATTTTTTCTCCTGCTTTACAAATTAGAGTATACCCTACTTCTACTTCATCAATAGTTACTTTTAACTCTTTATTATTCTTTTTAACTACAGCATAACTTGGAGTTATTTGGACTAACTTTCTAATAGCATCTTTAGTTTTATCTTTACTAGAGTCTTCAATAACACGACCTAGTTTAATAAAATAGATAACCATACAAGTAGATTCAAAATATAAATTATGAAGTAAAGTGTTATTTCCCCATAATATATTTATATAATTGTAAAGACTATATAGAAAACTAAAAATAACACTAAACATTACTAGGGTATCCATATTAGGCATCTTATGGAGTAAATTCTTTATACCACTTTTAATAATATCTAGTCCATAAATTAAATAAATTAAAGTAATTATCAACATAGTTGTGGATAAAATAAGAGGGTAATTATGATTAAGATAAGGAATACTTGGTAGGTTTAACATATTTCCCATAGAGATATACATCATAAAGATAATTAATAGTCCTAAGAGAATTAATTTTATCTTATCATTTTTATTAGTAACTTTATCTTCTATTCCTTTAAACTCTCCTAGACTAGTAAAGCCTGCTTCTTTAATATATCTTTCTATATCTTTAACTGTTATATTTTCATAAGTAATAGTAGCGATAGATAAAACTAGATTAACTGTCGCTTCTTTTACTCCCTCTTGTTTATTTAGATACTTTTCAAGACCTGATGAACAGGCACTACAAGTCATTCCACCTATTTTTAAAACTATTTTCTTCATATCTAATCCTTCTTTACTCTTAATATTCTTAAAGCATTAATGATAGCGATAACAGAAACACCAACATCGGCGAATACTGCTGCCCACATTGTAGCGATACCTACTGCACTTAGTAGTAAGACAAGTATTTTAACAGTAATAGCGAAGATAATATTTTCTTTTACTATTTGCATTGTCTTTTTACTTATTTTAATGGCATTTGCTAGTTTAGATGGCTCATCTGTCATAATGACAATATCTGCTGCTTCTATTGCGGCATCACTACCAAGGCCACCCATCGCTACACCTATATCTGATAAGGCTAGAACCGGGGCATCATTAATACCATCTCCGATAAAGACTAGTTTACCACTTTCACTTTTTTCTTTCATTAAAGACTCTACTTTTTTAACTTTATCTTGAGGAAGTAGTTCAGCATAGTATTTATCTAACTTTAATTCTTTTGAGACATTTTTACTAATTTCTTCCCTATCTCCTGTTAACATCACTATTTTCTTAACATTATTTTTTCTAAATTCTTTAACTGCTTTATAAGCATCTTCTTTTATCTTATCAGAGATTATAATAGTACCAGCGAAAGTTTTATCAATAGCAATATAAATGACTGTTCCAATATCATTACTCTTAATATAGTCAATATTATTCTCTATCATTAACTTTTCATTACCTACTAGAACTTCTTTAGACTCTACTTTAGCGATTATCCCTTTACCTTTAAGTTCTTTTGTTTTCGTAACTAGTTTTTCATTTATATCTTTACCATAAGCTTCTTTTATAGATAAGGCAATTGGGTGATTAGAATAGCTTTCGGCATAACTTGTATATCTTAATAAATCTTCTTTAGAATATCCTATAGGATTAACTTTTTGAACTTCAAAGATACCTTCGGTTAGAGTTCCTGTTTTATCACATACAACTATTTCCGTGTTGGCAAGAGCTTCTAGATAGTTACTACCCTTTACTAAGACTCCTATTCTAGATGATGCACCTATTCCTGCAAAGAAACTTAGAGGTATTGATATTACTAAGGCACAAGGACATGAAACAACTAAGAATGATAAGGCTCTATAAAGCCAAATTTTAAAGTTAGTATCTGTTAATAATGGAGGGATTAAGGCTAGAAGTATTGCAATTATTACGACTATAGGAGTGTAATATTTAGCAAATTTACTGATAAAGTTTTCTGATTTAGATTTCCTACTACTAGCATTTTCTACTAAGTCTAAGATTTTACTAACAGTAGATTCTCCAAATTCTTTAGTTACTTTAACTTTTAATATTCCTTCATTATTAATACAACCACTTAATACTTCATCATTAACACTTACACTTTTTGGAACTGCTTCTCCTGTAAGGGCAAGAGTATTAAGAGTAGATGAACCTTCTACGACAATACCATCTAAAGGTATCTTTTCACCTGGCTTTATTAAGATAATATCACCAACTTTAACTTTATTAGGGTCAACTCTTTCAGTCTTTTTATCATGATAAAGATTAGCATAGTCAGGTCTTATATCCATAAGTGATGCTACACTCTTTCTTGATTTATCAACAGCATAACTTTGGAATAATTCTCCTACTTGATAAAATAGCATTACAGCGACTGCTTCAGGAAACTCACTAATAAAAAAGGCCCCAATGGTGGCAATAGTCATTAAGAAGTTTTCATCAAAGACTTTTCCTCTTGTAATGTTTCTTAAGGCTTTTAAGATGATATCATAACCTACTATTAGATAAGAGATTATAAATAAAATGTTATTAATAATAGTATTATCTAGTTTTAAGATAAATGCTATTACTAGTAAGATAAAAGATATAATAATTCTAATTAACTTTTTCTTCATCTTTTTAGTCATTATTAAACCTCCTCGATACTGACATCAGGTTCTTCTCTTTTTATTGTTTTCTTAATTTGTTTTAAGGCACTATTTAAGTTATCTTCACTACAACTAAAAGTAAGTCTTTCCATCATAAAACTAATAGAGACATTTTCTATTAAGTCAATCTTACTTAGTGACTCTTCTAGTTCATTAGCACAGACAGCACAATCTAATCCTTCTATTTTAAATTTATAATCTTTCATATTATTCCTTCTTTCTATCCTTTATGATTAATATGTTCTAATCCTATTTCAAATAGTTTAACAATATGGTCATCATCTAAAGTGTAATATACTTCTTTACCACTTCTTCGACATTTAACGATACCACTTCTTCTAAGGGTTGCTAATTGATGAGAAACACTTGATTTAGTCATGTTTAAGACATTAGCAAGGTCACAGACACACATTTCATCTTGGTCTAAGGCAAAGAGAATTCTACATCTTGTTGTATCCCCTATTAGTTTGAACAAGTCTGCTAGATGATTAAATGTGTTTTCACTTGGCATTTTGTTTAACACTTTATCCACTGCTTCTTTATGAATGATATTACAATCACAGGAAAATTCATTACGAGACATATCATCACATCCTATTAATATTATATGTTTATGGTTGAACATTTACTCAACTATTTACATTATAGTTGAATAGTTATTCAATTGTCAAGGCTATTTAGACTATTTTCTTGCATGTCTTATTAGAGAGTGATACAATTCTTTAAACAGAGGTGAATTTATGAAGCGGTATAAACAAAGTGAAATAGAAGAAATTGCAACTATTCTTAAAAATGATGGTGTTATTAGTGTTCCTACTGATACTGTTTATGGAATATGTGCGAGGATTAATTCTAGTAAGGCTTATCTTAAGTTAGTTAGTGTTAAAAATCGTCCTGCCAATAAGTCTTTTCCTGTTCTTTGTAAAAATTTAGAACAAATTAAAAGTATTGCTATTGTTGATAAGAAGGCTCTTAAGCTAATTAAAGCTTTTATGCCTGGTCCTCTTACTTTAGTCTTAAATAAAAGACCTGAGGCATTTTCATATATTAATAATGCTGGTACAAGAGAGACAGATGAGGTTGCAGTTAGGATGATTCCATCTGAATTCTTAAATGAATTAATTGATAAAGTTGGAAGTCCTTTATTTTTAACGAGTGCTAATAAATCGGGAATGGATGTATGTAGAAGTTTAGATGAAATAGAAGAAGAATGCCCTACTCTTGATGGTATGGTTATTGGTGATGTTTCTTTTGGAAAAGCTAGTACAATAGTTGATCTTACTAGTGATGATATAAAGATTCAAAGACAAGGTCCTATTAGTGAAGATGAGATTATGAAGGAATTAAACAGGTATTTTTAGCAGCTGTTATGTCACTTGACATTGACAAAATAGTTTAAATATGGTATTATATGTACACTTAAAAAGATAGTGTGAAAAGTTTTATGGAAAACTAGACATACTAGATGAAAATGATATTGAGATGAAAATCTTAAT
>CALVIV010000058.1 GCA_944331935.1 uncultured Bacilli bacterium
TTGTGTTATGATGTCTTTTTTTGGTATAAAAAAGAATGCTGAAAATTTACTCAGCACCCTTTAATGTCGAAGAACCAGTTTTCATTACTCTTTTACCTTTAATGCTCCTTTATCACATCTATTACCCCAGTAGTCTAAGATCTTATTATCTTTTTTAACTACTATGATCTCACAGTGATTAGGGCATCCTTTACATTCTATTCCTGTTGTTTCAAAGTTAGAGTTTGTTATTTTAAAATTAAACTCTTTTTTTATTCCTGTTTTTCTTGCAAGTATTGCACTACCTATGGCACCCATTAAATGGCCATTTTCGTCTACGATAATATCTTCATGTAGTAAGTCTTCAAAAGCTTTCTTTACACCAATATTTTTAGATACTCCTCCTTGAAATATTATTGGTCCTTCTATTTTTTTACCTTTACCTACATTGTTTAGGTAGTTTGATGCTACACTATAACATAGTCCGGCAATAATATCATTTCTTTTATAGCCCATCTGTATTTTATGGACTAAGTCAGATTCTGCAAATACTGTACATCTTGCTGCTATGTTGGTGGGATTTTTACTAGTTAGAGCGATTTTTCCAAAGTCTTCAACATTTAAACCTAAACGTTTTGCTTGACTAGATAAAAAACTTCCTGTTCCAGCGGCACATAAGGTATTCATAGCATAGTCTGTGACTATACCATTATCAAGTAGAATTATCTTTGAGTCTTGTCCTCCTATTTCTAGAATTGTTTTGATGTCTGGATACTTTGATAGTGTTCCTATAGCATGGGCTGTTATCTCATTTTTTATACTTGTTGCTCCTAACATAGTTCCTATAAGCTTTCTTGCAGAACCTGTTGTACCTACTGATGTAACTTTAATGCCTTTTGGTAATTGTTCTTCTAACTCCTTTAATACCTTTTTAACAGCTTTAATAGGATTACCTTCAGTCCACAGATAAGTAGAAGCTAGTATATTATTATCATTATCTAGAACTACTCCTTTAGTAGAAATAGAACCTATATCAATTCCTAGACTTGTTTCCATTTTCTTCCTCCTTCTTAATCTTTAATAAATCATAGAATGCTTCAATCCTTGTATTTAATCCTTCAACTCCTGTTTGTTCATCAAAAGATAAGAATATAATTGGCATGTCATTATCTTTGGCAATATTCATTATGATGGGCATTGCACCTATTTCTGGGGTACATCCTGTAGGTTTTATGTGAATGATACCATCATATTTATGCTTTTTTAACCAGTAGACTCTATATACATTATCAAGTCCATCTGCTCCTAATGTATATTTGCAATACTTTTTAATCTTTAATTTCATATACCATTCTGTTAATTTCTTTTGCCATAATAAATAACTTAGATTAGTAAATCTTTTAATTTCTATGTTAAAACTTGCTAGTAATTTTTCTAGTTCATAGTTAGAGAATGGTTCCATAGATGTATATAATTCTCCTATGATACCTACTTTTAGAGTATCTTTAGGTTTATCTATTTTAACTTTTCTTAGTTTTTTCTTGGCTTTGTAATAGAGCTTTGTTAACTTTATAATACTATTTTCAATGTTCGCTTTCTTAATAAAGTCATCTTTAATCTTTTTAAAACTATTCTTTTCTTTTTCAAAACCAACTCTTTTTCTAATAAAGATATCTATATTATCTAAATAATAAATGTAAAGAAGAGTACTTATTATTTCTTTTATTAATTTTCTTTTGGTAAGATAAGGATTTAACTTTAACATAGTTTTATATAATTCACTAAATCTAGCATGATCTTTTTCTGCTATTTGGTACATTGTAAAGTTATAGCCTAAATCTTTTAAAATAGTTTCTTGGACTTCAGCATAATATCTATATCTACAGCCACCACCTGCTTGAAATAGAACTGCCGCTCCTTTATCTAGGGCTTCTATAAAATTACCTAAATTATATT
Source organism: uncultured Bacilli bacterium (assembly GCA_944331935.1). Lineage (GTDB taxonomy): Bacteria > Bacillota_I > Bacilli_A > RF39 > UBA660 > Onthousia. The sequence goes on from CALVIV010000058.1 coordinate 1,936, forward strand.
TAAAAGGAACACAGACAGTATCAGGGGAGTTTTTAGAGCCTAGAGAAATCGTCTCTTTAGTTATTTTGGGCATTTCTATTACTTTTAGATGAGTTGTATTAGTTATTAACTTTCTAAAGGGATAAAAATAATTACCAAGTTGTGGAAAGGCAACTAACTGTTTCATAAGTGAATTCCTCCTTTTAACATATCTAAGAAACTCTCTAGTCTTGTTATAACTGCGGTATTATTAGTTAAATCTTCAAAAGTTAAGAGAAGTGTAGGATGTTTTTTTCTTTTCCTTATAATCATTTCATTAGATAGAGAATCTGGTCCACAAGGAAATGCTGTTAAGATAATAGTACCATCTACTTTGTCTTTGAAATAATTAAAGGCAGCGACTTGTTCTTTGTTCATAGTAAAATGTATTTTTTGAGATATCTTACTACAGTTAAACTCTATTAAGTCTTTAGGTATTTGATAACTATAAATAATAGAGATATTATTTTTCTTTAGATAGTTAGTGATACTTTTACCTATTAAATTATCATTTAAGATATAGGGATGACCTAATAGTAATATCTTTGTCTTATTACTTCTTAATTCTTCTTTAGCTTTCTTTTCCTCTTTTTTATAATAATTTTTTTCTATCTCTTTAGCTTTGTTATAAGCATTGAGGGACTCTATAATACTAAAACCAAGTTCTTTTCCTATTTTGATAAAACCATTTTTTTCAGAGTGATGATGTTTTAAGTCAATATTATAATTTAATATCTTTAGGTCAGGAAAAGTATTTCTTACAAGGTCATATAAAGCATTAAAATTAGTACATACTTGTTCAGATTTAATAATAGAATATATTCTTGGTACTAAGATATAATCACATTTATCTTTTAATTCTTCGATATGTCCTAGATATATTTTTAAAGCAAGACATGATTCATCTATACTTTTTTCTTTACCTAGTATTAGAGTTTTGGCGGTTGTATCATTACTTTCAATAATATCTATATTTAATTCATTAAAGAAAGCTTTCCAGAGAGGAGCATAGTAGTAGTAAAGTAGTGCTTTGGGAAGTCCTATTTTCATTTTGGTATCATTCCTTTCTTTATACTCTATGAAAAAAGTTCAGTTAATATTTATTTTTTGTTGAGATTTTTAATTTTTGTTAATTTGTGATATAATATAGAAAATTTATATGTAGGGGGTATTAAAATGTCAGATAAGAACTTTATTAAAGAAATGAATTCTGAAATTAGTAAAGTTATTAAATATAAAAAACCATGTGTAATAGCTTTATCAGGATATCCAGGTAGTGGTAAAACAGATATTGCAAGAACATTATCTAAAGAGTTAGGAATATTTCTTTTGAGTAATGATTATGTAAGAAATTATTATTATCAATTTACAACAGATTATAGTGAAGAGAAACGTTTAGAGATAGAATCAAAAGTTAGTAATATTAATAATCTTAGATTAAAAATATTGTTAGGTACTAGGACTTCTTTTGTATATGATAGAGATTTTAATTTAGAGAAGGACTTTAATAGATTAGATATTCTTTTACAAATTTTAAGAATGAAACTTGTTAAAATTAAAGTCAATTCTACTGATTCTCATAATTTAGAAAAAATTAAGAATATGACTATGGATTATAATAAAGTTTATGATGGGGTTATAGGAGATAAAGTTGAATATCAGAGTCCATTTGATGATGAGACATATTATCAAATTAAGATGAGAAAACCCCATATGTTACCAGATAATTTCTATGACTTTGTAATTAATAATGATGGTAGTGAGCATTTTGAAGAGCAGGTTAAAATAATGGTTAAATCATTAAATGATGATTATTTAGTTAGAAGAAAGTGAAATTTAGAAGAAATTAGTTAATAATACTTAATTTTTAATTATTTTATGTTATAATTGTAGACGGAGGGAGAAGTTTATGAAGAAAGAAACAGTTGAAAAAATAAAAAATGCTACTATAGTAGTTTTAGTTTTAATAATAGTATTTGGTGCAAGTTATTTTACATCAGAGTTACAAGAATGTGATAATGGAGGAAGTAGTAAGACTACTACAAGTTCTACTAATAATAGTTCTAATGATAATAGTTCTAGTAGTACAACTTCTACAAGTAGTGATATTCCTGAGGATGAACAAGGAGATTTAAATGATATTGATATTGATAAATATTTAGATCTTAAAGAAGGTGATAAAGCCTCAATAATTTATATCGCTAGACCAACATGTCATTATTGTCAACAAATGGAACCTATTATTAGAAATATAGTATATGAATATGATGTTAAAGTTAATTATTTAAATACCGATGAATTAGATGATGAAGGACAATCTAAATTAATTAAGTCTGATGATTACTTTAGTGAAGGATATGGAACACCTTTATTACTTGTAGTTAAAGATGATGAGATAGTTGATATTCAAGAAGGATTAACTGATAAAGATACAACAGTTAAGTTCTTAAAAGATAATGGTTTTATTAATGAATAGAGGTATTTATGAGTAATGAAGAGATTTTAAAAGAACAACTTTCTAATTTTAAGAGAAAGTATCCTTTAACTGTAGGATGGAGGTTAAAAAGGCATACTAAAATATTACTTGAACATTTACATGATGATGAAGTTATTAGATATGCTTTTTATGCTCAGAAGAATAAGAGTTCTTTAGATGTTACTAGTAGTGGTATAATTGCAGTTACTAATAAAAGATTAGTAATTGCAAGAGATAGGGTTGTAATTGGTTATTTCTTTGATAGTATTACTCCAGATTTATTTAATGATTTGAAGGTTAGAAGTGGTATTATTTGGGGTAAGATTATAATAGATACAGTTAGAGAACTTGTAATACTATCTAATATTAGTAAAAGTGCTTTACCTGAGATAGAAGAAGAAGTAACTAGTGCGATGATGGAATTAAAGGATGAGAAGTAATTCTTGTCTTTTTTAATTATGTTGATAGGTGTATGATAGTTATAAATAGGAGGAGATGAAATGACTAATATTATTAGAAAAGCTTTAGAATGTCTAGAATGTGTTAGGAAGCCTTGTCAGTCAGGATGTCCTTTAAATAATGACATTAGAGGATTTATTAAGCTAGTTAAAGAAGAAAAATATAAGGAAGCTTATCAATTATTATCTGAAACTACGGTAATTCCTTCTATATGTGGAAGAGTTTGTCCTAAAAGTAAGCAGTGTGAAGGGAAATGTGTAAAAGGAAGGATTAAGGATAGCAATGCTGTTGAAATAGGAAAGATAGAAGCTTTTGTTGGGGATATGGCTTTGAAAAATAATTGGGCTATTAGTAGCTTACCTTTAAAAAATAAAAGAGTGGCAGTTGTAGGAGGAGGACCATCTGGTTTAACCTGTGCAGCTTTCTTAAAACGTAATGGTTATAATGTGACAATCTATGAAAGACATAATTATTTAGGTGGACTTTTATATCATGGAATACCTAAGTTTAGGCTAGATAAGACTTTGTTAAGAAAAGTAGTTGATAAAATTTTAGAGTTAGGTATTAATGTAAAATTAAATCAAAGTATTGGAAAAGACTTTAGTTTAGAAGATTTAGAAACTGAGTATGATGCAGTGTTTTTAGGGTTTGGTGCCAATCTTTCTAGTAAGATGAATATACCTGGAGAAGATTTGGATGGTGTATATGGTGGTAATGAGTTATTAGAGTCTAATAATCATCCTGATTATGAAGGTAAAACGGTAATAATCAGTGGTTGTGGGAATGTTGCTATGGATGTTGCTCGTACTATAAAAAGAAAAGGTGCGAGTAGGGTTTATGTTATTTATAGAAGAAGTGAAGTGGAGGCTCCTGCTGAAGAAAAAGAGATTAAGGAAGCTAGGAATGAGGGCATAGAGTTTTTATTTCAAAATAATATTCTTGGTATTTATGGAGAAAAAAGTGTAGAGAAAGTAGAAGTAATTAAGACAGAACTTGTGAAAAAAGATGATGATGATAGATTATCTCCTGTTAATATCAAAGGAACTAACTATTATCTATCTTGTGACTATGTAGTTATGGCGATAGGAAGTCATCTTGAAAGTAGTGTTGTTAATAATTTAGGATTAGAGCTTGATAAAAGAGGAAGAATATTAATAGATAAAGATGGACATACTTCAAAGGAAAAAGTATTTGCAGGTGGAGATTTAGCAGGTACTACTTCTACAGTTGCCTTTGCGGCAAGAGCAGGTAGAGATGCAGCTTATGCCATTATGAAATATTTGGAGAATAACGTATAAAACATTTGATTATAGTATACTCTAATATTGTATATTTAATTTTGAAAGGAGAGTTTAAATGAATAGAAAAATAGTCTATGGCTTATTTGCTGTACTAATCATTGCCGTTGTTGCAGTTTTGGGGTATTCAATTTTAAGTAATAATAATGAAAGTGATAATGTAAATAACGATACTAATAATAGTAATAATAACTCTACTACTGATGAAAATATTACTGATGATAATATTGGCAGTGGTACAGGTAAAACTTTGGTTGTTTATTATTCTGCTACTGGAAATACTAGGGGAGTTGCTAAAAAACTGGCAGAGAATTTGAATGCTGATACATTTGAAATTATTCCTAGTAATCCATATACCGATGATGATTTAGACTGGAATGATGATAATTCAAGAGTATCAAAAGAACATGATGATGAATCTTTAAGAGATGTAGAACTCGAAAGTACTACTGTTCCTAACTTTGATACATATGATACTGTTTTAATTGGTTATCCAATTTGGTGGGGGATAGCAGCTTGGCCAGTAAACTCTTTTGTAGAAGCGAATGATTTTACTGGTAAGACGATTATTCCATTTTGTACTTCCTCATCATCTGGAATAGGAAATAGTGCAGATATACTTGAAGATTTGACTAAAACTGGGACTTGGCAGGAAGGCATTCGTTTTGGAACTAATCCAAGTGATGATGATATAAATGATTTTATTGATAGTATAAGTTAATACTTTTGTTAATTGGTTTAGAGAATTGTTATTTATAGAAACAATTCTTTTTTTGTAGGCATATGAATTTAATTATGGTAAAATTAAATTAAGATAGAGGTGGGAGTTATGTGGATTTATGTTGTTATAGGAGTTTTTATTATAATTCTTGTTTATGCTGTTATTTTATTTAATAGTTTTTCTAGTGTTGATGCTTATTATTCGATATATGATAAAACCATAGGACAATATAATAATTTACCTGCTGAGGCTGGAGATTATGAGATATATGCATTGAAATATGATATATCTGATAAGCATTTAGAAATACATAAATTTAAATATTCTTATAAATAAAATAACAGTTAAAATTATCTTGTCTTAGGAAAATATTTTCTAAAATAGTAGAGAGGTGTTTATGAAAAGTAGGAGTTCTGTGTTTGGTTTAATTTTTACAATCGTTTGTAATGGTGTTATTGTATTATTATTTATAATTAGTGTTGCTATGATGTTTAATGTTAAACTTCCTGATAAAATTGATAAAAATTATTTTGTTAATTATATGGAAGAAAAAGGTTGCCCTGTAATTAATATACAAGAAGAAAAAAAATATTCAGGAATGATTGATTATTTAGTTACTGATAAAGAAAGTTGTCCTTATTTAATTAGTTATACAACTTTTAATGATGAAGATGTACTTTGGGATTTCTTCTCTAAAGGGCAAAGAGATGTTATGCAAAACAATACAAATGTTACAGGCAAAACTAGTGTTTCGATTAATTTGTTTTCAGAATATTATGAATATAATACGAGTGGAGATTATTATAAAGCAATAGTATATAATGATAATTCAGTATTATATGCTTCAGCTGATAAACAATATAGAGATGATGTAAGAAACATATTTAAAGATTTACACTATCAATATGAAATAGACTTTAACGAAATGAAAATTGCAAAGTATTTACTATATGTAGTATTATTTATTTGCATTGTTAGTATGTGGGGGACATTAAAGAAAACAAGAAATAAAGGTTGGATTTCATTGATACCTTTCTACAATATAGGTTGTTTATCTAAAGATGTATTAGGATCTGTATGGTATTCGTTATTACTATTAGTTCCAATAGGAAATGTTATATTTATGTTTATGTTATATTATAATTTAGCGAAAGTATTTAATAAGAAAAGTTATTATTGTATTTTAATGATGTTTATTCCAACAGTTTTATGGCCTTTATTAGCATTTGATGATTCAGAGTATGATTCTAGTATAGTGATGAAAAAATGAAGAAAAAATTAACAATAGATGAATATATTGATATTGTTAAGTGGGATATAGTTATATATGTAATTGTATCTGTTATTGTACTTTTAATATCCTTATATATTGGTGTTAAATATAATTTTTATTATCATTTGATATTTATAGGTATAATTATAGTAATTAAAATTGGAGAACGAATAAATACGTATATTACTTTAAAGAAAATAAAATCTTATTTAGTTGATAATCGCTATGTTGTAGAATTTGAGGGATGATAGTGATAATCTTCATAGACATCATAGAAATCTAATATACTATGAT
>CALVIV010000059.1 GCA_944331935.1 uncultured Bacilli bacterium
TTTACTTTCAACCTCACAAATAAATAAAAGAAAAGAGGTAAAGAAATGAAAGAAAATGGAGGTCGTCTACTCGACAGAAAACTTGAAAAATTTCTATGTTATATCATATTTTCACTTATTTTCATAATAATCGTTTTATTATTTATGTTAATAAAAATAGTACCTACTCCTTAGAGTGGTACTATAATCCACAAAAATTGGGATAGTACCTAACTGCTCAAAAGCTAGGTATTCCTCTTTTTTATAATATGTAAATTCTCTTTACATATTCATATTATCATAAATAATTAATTTTATCAAGAGGGATGATTTTATGACATTAACAATAGATAATGAAACTTATAATTTAGAAATAGTTAAGAAAAGTACTACTAAAAATATATATATTAGAGTTAAAGATGATTTAACTATCTATGTTACTTGTAATATTTTAACCTCTAATAAAAAGATAATGAGTGTAATAGAAGAAAACTTAAATTCTATTAGAAAAATGATAAAAAAAGTTAAAGAAAAGATAAAATTTAATAGTGAATTTTACTATTTAGGTAAAAAATATGATATTATATATACAGAGTTTTGTGACTTTAAATTAGGTGAGAATAAAGTTTTTATTAAAAGAGACTTTGATTTAGATAAATGGAAGAAGAAACAAGCTTTAGGCATTTTTAGTGAACATCTAGAAATGTGTTATAATAACTTTACAAGAAGTATTCCTCATCCTAAACTAAGACTTAGGAAGATGACTACTAGATGGGGAGTATGTAATGTTAAGACTCATGTTATTACATTAAACACAGAATTAATTACTAAAGATATAGGATGCCTTGATTATGTTATTTATCATGAGTTAAGTCATTTAATAGAAGCGAATCATTCTAAGAAGTTTTGGGCTATTGTTGAAGAGAATTGTCCTGATTATAAGAAGTGGAGAAAATTAACTAATAAATATGGAGAAGAGGAGTAGTATGGTTATAACTAGTTTAGATAATGATAAAGTTAAGTACTATTATAAATTAGGAAAGAAGAAGTATCGTGACCTTAATAATGAGTTTATGGTAGAAGGAGAACATTTAGTCTTAGAAGCTTATAAAGCAGGTGTCCTAAAAGAAGTCTTATTAGAAGAAGGAGAGGTACTACCAATAGATGTAGAACAAGTAGAAGTAAGTAGAGAAGTTTTAAAGAAAATAAGTACTTTAAATTCTCCTCCTAAGATGATAGGACTTTGTGAAAAGATAATAGATACTACTATTGGTAAGAGAATTCTAATATTAGATGAGATTCAAGATCCTGGTAATATGGGTACTATTATTAGAAGTGCCGTAGCCTTTAATATCGATACTATTGTAATAGGAGATGGCTCAGTAGATGTATATTCTCCTAAAGTAGTAAGAGCGACACAAGGGATGATATTTCATGTTCCGATAGTCTTTTATTCTATTGATAAATTGATTCCTATACTAAAAAAGTTAAAAATACCAGTATTCTCTACTTATGTTAAGTATGGGGAAGAAGTTAAGAACTTGTCTCATGATGAAAAAGAAGTCTTTGCCCTTATTATTGGTAATGAAGGTAATGGGGTTAATCCTAAGTATTTAGAGATGAGTGATAAGTTTATTTATATCCCAATGAATAGTGTTGTAGAAAGCCTTAATGTTGGTGTTGCAACTAGTATAATACTTTATGAAATGGATGGTAAAGATGACTAAATTATATATAGGTAAAATAGTTAATACTCATGGTATTAAAGGAGAACTTAGGATTAAAGATAACTTAACTACTAAACAAAAAGAGGAAATATTTAAAATAGGAAGTAATTTAATTATAGATGATAAAGCTTATAAGATAACTAGTTATAGAGTTCATAAAGATTATGATATGGTTACCTTTGAGGGCTTTACTAATATAAATGAAGTATTGTTCTTGAAAGGTAAGAACGTATATAAATCTAAAGATGAAATTAATCTTAATAACGGGGATGTTTTAGATAGTGAACTTATTACTTATAAAGTTAAGACTACAGATAATTTAGAAGGCAGTATTCTTGATATAGAAGAAACTGGTAATAATTATAAGATACTTAGATTATTAATAGATAACAATGAAGTATTAGTACCATATCATAAAGATTTTGTGAAAATAGATAGTAATAAAAAAGAAGTTATAGTTAAACTTCTATAGGAGGAAGTCATGAAAATAGATGTATTAACCTTATTTCCTGATATGTTTAATGGTGTCTTTGCTGAATCTATTATTAAAAGAGCAATGGACAATAATTTAGTAGAGATAAATATTCATAATATTAGAGATTATAGTAAAGACCCTCATAAAAAGGTAGATGATACTCCTTATGGGGGAGGGGCAGGAATGGTATTAATGTGTCAACCAATATTTGATGCTGTTAAAGATTTAAGAAGGGATAATTCTAAAGTAATATTATTAACTCCTAGTGGTAAGTTATATAAGCAGTCTATCGCTTTAGATTTATCTTTAGAAAAACACCTTATTATTATCTGTGGTCATTATGAAGGTTTTGATGAGAGAATTAAGACTATTTGTGATATGGAACTATCTATTGGGGACTATATCTTAACAGGAGGAGAGATACCTGCTATGGTCTTGATAGATTCTATTACAAGACTTATAGATGGTGTTATAAGAAAAGAAAGTTATCTTAATGAATCATTTACTGATAATTTACTAGATTATCCAACTTATACTAAGCCTAGAGTTTATGCTGGATTAGTTGTACCTGATGTCTTAGTTAATGGAGACCATGCTAAGATAGATAAATGGAGAAGGGAACAACAAATAGAAATTACAAAGAACAATAGACCTGACTTATTAAAAGGAGATGATTCATGTGAATAATTATTTAATAATAGAAAAGAGTTTTACTTATAATGGAGATTTAACTTTAGGAAAAGAATTAACTATTAAGTCTCATGATAATAAAGTATTTATCTATAATTTAGAAATACAAAAAGTTTTTATTAGTAATAAAGTCTATAAGAAATATTTAAAACTTTTAAAGATGGTAAACTTTTATTTAACAAGTGATGATGATACAGGTACTGCCTATCATGAGGCCTTAAATGAGATAGAAAGATTTAGACAATTAGTTAAAAATAAATATAGAGCTTATCTTTTAGATAAGACTCTAAAAGAAATGTCTTTAGAGTTACAAAAAAAGATTATGGATGCTAAGAAGAGATTAATATTTATAGAAGCGAAGAATTATGACTATACTAATGAAAATAGACATAGTAAATAGTTCTTTACTTATAAATTTTTTTATGGTATCATAGTCTAGTCATTAAAGGGGGAGATTAAATGATATTAATACCAGAACAAGTTAAAGCTTTAAGGGATAAAATTAATGATTTAGAAACTGAAATAGAAAATGCCACTACATATTTTGATGAGGTAACATCAAAAAACGATAGAAGATCAAAAGAAGAACAGATAAAATATTTAAGTAGAATACTTGAAGAAAGCGAATTTGTTAAAAAAGCTGATGATACTATTATAGATTATGGTACTAAATTTAAGATTAAATTTGATGATGAAAATGTAGAAGAAATGTATACTTTGGCAGAGAATGAAATAGGTCTTATGAGTAATTTAGTTAATAGAAATAATGGTTATGTTAGTTCTGATTGTTTACTTGGAAGTAGTGTAAAGGGCAAAAAAGAAGGAGATAGATTTCAATATTCTGTTAAAGTAAGAGGTATGAAAGATACTTTAACAATTACTGGAAAAATTTTAAAAATATATAGAAAAACAAAAAATGATATTGATTTTATTATTTCTAGGCCTATGTCAGAAAGATTTGCAACTAGAAAGATTGTGAAAGAAAATGCTAATTGTAAAGAAAAAGAAATTACTTTAAGTCAATACAATTTATTAAAAGAAGAAAAGAAACGTTTAGTTAATGCTTTATTAAAACTTGAAAAATATGAAAAAAGAATAATGACTGGTTCTGTTATTAAATTGATAGATGGAGAAGATACAATCAAAGAATTTAGGATTGTAGATGAGGACGTTGTTGATCCTAAAACTGAAATAAAAGCTAATAGCAAGCTTGCAAGTAGGTTATATACTAAAAATATAGGCGATAGAATTGAAGAGATTTATACATATATTGAAGATGGCAAAACTAAAAAGGCTCGATATTTTGGTACTATTATAGAGATAGATAATAGTAATGTTACTAAAATTTCTAGTGCTGATTATAATATTTATAGTATTAGAACTAGATTGGATAAGCTTAATAGATTGTTAAATAAATTTAGAATTATAACTTTAGAATCAAATGATGTAGTTAATGTTGGTAGTAAAGTTAGTATTATGACTTTTGAAGATGAAGAAATTCAAAATATAAGAGTTGAAGTAATAAATAAGGCTCTATCTAGTGAAGATACTCATAGTTATATAGAAGTTACCAGTGCGATAGGTGCTGCTATTATAGGGTTAAAAGATAATGAACGATTTGAATATTATGATAAGAATGGATTGTTGCATGAAGGTGTTGTTTATGATATAAATAATAATATGAATGAAACACTTGCCAAAGATCCACTTACATATCAAAAAAGAAGAAGAGGTTAGGCTTCTTTTTCTATAGGAGGAATTATGAAAATAGAATATAATTTAATTAAAACTGAAAAAAATACTAAAGCAAGACTTGGTACCATTAAAACTAATTATGGAACAGTAGAAACACCTATGTTTATGCCTGTGGGGACAAAAGCAACTATAAAGGGGTTAAGCCCTGAAGAAGTTAAAGCGACAGGTGCAGGCATTATTCTTGCTAATACATATCATTTATGGTTAAGACCAGGAGAAGATATAGTTAATAAAGCTGGTGGACTTCATAAATTTATGAATTATGATGGACCAATATTAACTGATAGTGGTGGCTTTCAAGTCTTTTCTCTTGCAAAAAATAAGAAGAAAGATATTACTGAAGAAGGAGTACATTTTAAAAGTCATATAGATGGTAAAGAGTTATTTTTAACTCCTGAAAAGTCTATAGAAATACAAAATAAACTAGATAGTGATATCGCTATGTCTTTTGATGAATGTCCTCCTGCTAGTGCAACTCATGAATATTTAAAAAATAGTGTAGAAAGAACTATTAGATGGGCTAAAAGAGGTAAAGCAGTACATAATAATCCAAGACAGGCTTTGTTTGGAATCGTACAAGGTGGAGCATATGAAGACTTAAGAAAATATTCAGCAATAGAGACAGTAAAACTAGACTTTGATGGTTATAGTATTGGTGGAGTTGCAAATGATGGAGAGAGTAAAGAAGATATGTATAAAGCGATAGATTATTCTATTCCATATTTACCAGAAAATAAAGTAAGATATTTAATGGGAGTAGGAGAGCCTATTGATATTATAGAAGGTGTAATTAGAGGTGTAGATATTTTTGACTGTGTCTTACCTACTAGGATTGCAAGACATGGGCAAGCTTTTACTAGAAGTGGTAAAATTAATTTAAATAATGCTAAATATAAAGAAGATTTTACACCTATAGAAGATACTTGTGATTGTTATGCTTGTAAACATTATACTAAAGCATATATTAGACATTTACTTAATACAGGAGAGATGTTAGGTGGAAGACTTTTATCAATTCACAATATTAGATTTTTAATAAGATTAACAGAAGAATTACGAGAAGCGATAAAAGAAGATAGAATACTAGAATATAAAGAAGAATTCTTAAAAAGATATCATTAAATATGTAAAACTAAAATAAAAGTAGTTGCATATCATACCCTTTTCGTGATAATATTAAGTTAACAAGATATGGAAAGAAGGTAAAAAGTATGAGAAAACTATGTTTACAACTTGTTACTTGAGGGGGGAGCAGTTTAACCCTAATCTAAGTAATAATATTACTTTCTTTCATAGTGGAATAAGAACATGATAAATATATTCTGTTCTTTTTGGTATGTAAAGATAAGAGGAGGAGTAATGAAAAATGTTTAAGAAGAAAGAAAACATAGTAATAATAGTTGCTTTAATAATAATGGTAATAGCAATTATAGGAGTAAGCTATGCTGCTTTTAATTATAGTGGACTAGGTAGTAAAGTAAACACAATAACAACAGGAGCGATAAAGATGACTTATACTGAAGATGATAATATCATCAGTATGAGTGGAGCCCTACCAACAACAGATAAGACAGGAAAAGTAAGATTAAATCCCGGAGAATATTTTGATTTTACAGTCAGTAGTGAGATTGCAGGTAATGTCAATATAAACTATGAGATAAGTGCAAAGGATGTAACTACATCAGACAGAAAGATAGATGGTAAATATATTAAGTTATATCTAACTAGACTAACAGATGATGGTGAAGAAGAGTTAATGACACCAGAGACTTATAATGAAGAGAGTAGTGCAAATGATTATACAGGAAGACCATCAGGAGAGATGAGTTTATATACAAGTAGTATGAACTCTAGTGAATCTAATAGATATAGACTTAGAATGTATGTAGATGAGGCTTATAATCCTCAAGGAGATGGAGGAGGATTGCAGTTTGCTGTACAAATTAATGTCTATGGTAAAGATGGAGATAAGATGCCTTTATTAAATGTACCTGCAAATGAAGTGTTATTATCTAACATACCTAAAGATAATCAGTATGATGATGGAGTTGATACATTTATAACAGGAGAAGACCCTAATAACTATATCTGGTATAGTGGGAAGTTATGGAGAGCAGTGAGTGTTAATAATGAAGCGAAAACAACCAAGTTAGTAACTCAGTGGAATATAAGTGCAATTACTTATTCTAGTGGCAGCTCAGATTTTGCCGGTAGTTATATGGAAGAATGGCTAAATGACACCACAGTAGATGGTTTCTTAGGTAATTTAAGAGATTATAAGAACTTTATAGTGACTGATGCAAAGTGGAATGCAACATTAGATAATACAGTTTTAGGAAGAATAACAAGACCAAGGGACGATGGTACAATAGTAACAGATGCAGTAGGACTTTTAAATATGTATGAGTATCAATCAAGTTATACAGGAACAACTTCTAATAATGGATACTTAAATAATGGACTTTATTGGTGGACCTTAACACCATATAGTTCGTCAAACGTTTGGTGTGTCTTCAACGATGGTTACGTGTTCTACTATTCGCCTTCGGGTAATTCGTACGGCGTGCGGCCATCGATAAATCTAAAATCTAGTGTTCGTATCGTAGATGGAGATGGAACAATAAATAACCCTTATCGCTTA
>CALVIV010000060.1 GCA_944331935.1 uncultured Bacilli bacterium
ATTACATTGTTTTTGTGTGTCTTAATAAAAAAGAGATTTAAGTAATTTAAATTTTTCATAAAAAACCGAAACTCAAAACGAAGTGTATCTTGAAAATTACAAGGGAATAAGATATAATGGAGACAATAAAGAAGAAGCATATTTATCTTTATTTACTGCTACCTCTTATGAAGAATTAAGAGAAATAGCAGGAGATGATAAGGAGGCATTGAAAATTGTGGATGAATTAGAAAGACTAGGACTTAATGATAATTTTGGATTAGCTTATGATAATGAGATGATGCAGAAAAAAATGATTAATACCGCTCGTAATTGGGGCTATGATGATGGTAAAGAAGCGGGGAAAGCTGAAGGACTAGAAGAAGGTGCTAAGGCAGAAAAAATATCTATTGCTAAAAAACTTCTTAATATAGGTACACCTAAAGAAGATATAATAAAGGTTACTGGATTAAGTATAGAAGATTTAAATAACTTATTAGAAGATAATGATTAGACAATTAATAACTGTAAGGAGGCTATAATATTATGAACAAATCAGAAAATTTATGGCTTGATGATGATTTTGGATTAGCATATGATAATGAATTGATGCAGAAAAATATGATTAATACCGCTCGTAACTGGGGTTATGATGATGGTAAAAAACTGTTCTAAGAAAGAAAAAATCTCTATTGCCAAGAATCTTCTTAAAGATGGTATACCTATAGAAGTAGTATCTAAAAATACAGGTTTAAGTGTAGAAGAATTAGAAGAGTTAAAGAAAGAAGCTTAATAACTTCTTTCTTTAATCCTAAAAATGAGGTGTTGATATGGATTTTAAATTTACTGATAATTCTATTTATATTGTTCCTAATAGTTTAAAATTAAAACTATTAGATAAGTTGTCAAAAGAAAGAAAAATTTATAATATAACTTTTATAAGTTTAGAAGAATTAGAAAAACATTATTTCTTTGATATAAAAGAAGAAGCTTTACTATATCTTTTAGATAAGACTAATGATAATATAGATGTGTTAAGACTTATGTTAGGAAATCTTTATAAAATAGATATTGCTAAAGAATATAGGGAGTCTAAATTAAATAATCTTAAGAGTTTATATTATGACTTAAAAAATAATAACTATCTAATATTTGATAAAGGTTATATTGATTATTTATTAACTAAAAACATCTTTATCTTAGGTTATAGTATGCTAGAGGCATATCAAAGAGATATGCTAGATAGTATTAATACTAACTATTTAGATATTAGTGGCAATTTATCTATAGATACTGTATATAAATATCATTCTATGAAAGATGAAGTTATAAGTACGGCTTTAAAGATAAGAGAACTTAATAGTAAAGGTGTTAGTTATAATAAAATCTTTCTAGCAGGTGTTGATAATAGTTATAACTATTTACTTAAAACTATTTTTTCTATGTTTGATATACCTTTCTACCTTAAATCTGCTAATAAAATAACATCTTTAATAAGTGTTAAAGAGTATCTAAAAGATAAAGATATTAGTCATATTAAAGATATTAATTTAAAAGCAAAGATTATGAAAATAAATGATGATTTAACTTATGCTAAGAATAGTAAATATTATGATATTCTTTTAAAAGATAGATTAGAAAAGGCTTCAATAGACAGCGTAGAGTTAGTAGAGTCTGTTAAAGTCTTAAATGAAGCATTAGATATTCCTTATTTAGTTAGTGATGATGAATACTTGTTTGTCCTAGGTTTTAATCAAAATCATTTACCTAAAATATATAAAGACGAAGAGTACTTAAGTGATAATTTAAAGAATAAATGTAATTTAAATACCTCTACTATTAAAAATAAATTGAGTAAAGATAATTTAGTTAAAGTCTTAGGAACTATTAAAAACCTTACAATATCATATAAACTAACATCATTAACTGGAGAGTATGCTAAATCTAGTTTATTAAATGAACTTAATTTAAAAGAAGTAGATAGTCTTAATTATAATTATAACTATAGTAGAGACTTTAATAATTATAGAGTTAGTAGTGTCTTAGATAATTATTATAAATATCATGAGAAAGATAAAGATTTTGACTTTCTAACTAATAATATAGATACAAGCAAATATACTAGTTTTGATCATAAATTTAAAGGTATTAATAGAAAGGTTACCCCTTATAACTTATCTTACTCTAGTATAGATGATCTTGCTAAGTGTCCTTTTAAATACTATTTAAAATATATCTTAAAATTAGATAGCTTTGAAGAAAATTTTAGTACAAAAATAGGTAATATCTTTCATAGTGTTTTAAAAGACAGTTATAATGATAACTTCTCTTTTGATGTCGCTCTAAATATTACCTTAAAAGATAATCCTTTAGAAAAAGATGAGGCTGTTTTATTTAGAAGATTAGAAAATGAGTTAGAGAAAATAGTTAATTATAATAAAGAGGTAGAAAAAAGAAGTTTCCTTACTGAGTTTTATGGTGAAAAGAGATTAGAGATTCCTCTTGGTAACCATGCAACTTTAAAAGGCTTTATTGATAAGATACTCTTTAAAGAATTCCATGATAAAACTTATTATGCTGTTTTTGATTATAAGACAGGTAGTGCAACCCTAAACTTAGATTATTTAGATGAGGGACTATATTTACAACTACCTTTATATATTTATCTAATTAATAAAAGTAATTTGTTTTCTAATCCTACCTTTGTTGGTTTCTTTTATCAGTACTTATTACAAAACTATAAAGATAAAGAAGAACAACTTAAGAATTTAAAACTAGTAGGTTATACTACTGATGATAAAGTAATACTTTCCTATTTAGATGAAGACTATGAGACTAATTCTTTTGTTAAAGGTTTAAGTGTAAAAAAAGATGGAGAGTTATCTAGTAGAAGTAAAGTATTAAGTGATAGTGAAGTAGAAGATATAATGAACTCTATTAATAAAGCTTTAGATAAATCTCTTAACATAATAGATAATAATCTCTTTGATATCGCTCCTAAAGTAATTAATAATAAAAATATTTCTTGCGAGTTTTGCCCCTTTAAAGAAGTATGTTTTGTAAGCCCTAGTGACTATGTTTATCTTGATAAGAAAGAAGGTGAAGAGAATGCCTAAATTTACTGAAGATCAACAAAAAGCGATAGATTTAGAAGGCTCTAACATTTTAGTTAGTGCAGGAGCAGGGAGTGGTAAGACTGCTGTTTTAACAGAAAGAGTCTTAAGAAAAATAAAAGAAGGTACACATATTAACGAACTTTTAATTTTAACATTTACTAATAAAGCTGCCCTAGAAATGAAAGAGCGAGTTAGAAAAAAACTTAAAGAAAATGAAATATTAGATGAGTTAGATTTACTTGATAGTAGTTATATCACTACTTTTGATGCTTATTCCCTTGCTTTAGTTAAAAAATATGCTGATACTATTCACTTATCAAGTAATATAACAATTGCCGAATCTAGTGTCTTAGAACTTGCTAAAAAAGAGATATTAGATGAGATATTTTTAGATTATTATGATAGATGTCCTAATGACTTTCTTAATTTAATTACTAAATTTTGTCTTAAAGATGATAAAACTCTAAAAAAGAGAATATTAGAACTTGATAGTAGTCTAGATTTAAAATTAGATAAAGATGAATTTATTAATACTTATATTTCTAAATATTATAGTGATGAAGTAATAGATAAATATATAAATGAATATTTAGAACTTCTTAAGACTAAGAAGAATGAGATTATAAATCTATATGAAGAAGTTAGAGCTTTAACATCTAGTAAATATTTAGAAAAGCTAGAAGAGATGTTTTTGCCTTTTATAAATGCCAGTACTTATGAAGAGTTAAAAAGAACTATTTTTACATCATTACCTAGGGTAAGAACAGGAGTAGATAGTGATTCTAAAGAGACTAGAGATAATTTAACAGCATTACTAAAAGAGTTTAAAGACTTAGTTATATATGAAAGTACAGATAATATTAAAGTTAGTATTATTAAGACTAAAGAATATATTTCTTGTATTTTAGAACTAGTTAAAGAATTAGATAAGAGATTTACTCTATATAAGAGGCAAAATAACTACTATACTTTTATGGATATAGAGAAGCTTGCTATTAGTCTTGTCCGTGATAATTTAGAGATTAGAGAAGAAGTTAAGAATGGTTTTAAAGAAATATTAATCGATGAATATCAAGATACTAATGATATCCAAGAGACCTTTATTAGTTATATTAGTAAAGATAATGTCTATATGGTAGGAGATATTAAACAGTCTATTTATCGTTTCCGTAATGCTAATCCTTCTATTTTTAAAGATAAATATGATAACTATAAAAAAAGTGTTGGGGGTAGAGTAATAGATCTTGCTAAGAACTTTAGAAGTAGAAGAGAAGTTTTGGATGATATTAATCTATTCTTTTCTCATATTATGGATGATTATTTAGGAGAAGCAGATTATAATAATGGGCATGCGATGGTCTTTGGTAATATGACTTATGAGACAAGTGCCAAAACTACTAATAATAATTACTTGGAGATATATACTTATGATGCTAAAGATAAGGAGTTTAGTAAACTAGAAAAAGAAGCCTTTATTATTGCAAATGATATTAAAGAAAAAGTTAATAGTAAGTACTTAGTCTATGATAAAGATGAGGATACTTTAAGAGAAATAGAGTATCGGGACTTTGTTATACTTTTAGATAGAGCGACTGATTTTACTACTTATAAACAAGTCTTTGAATATTTAGGACTACCTATTACTTTGTATGAAGATGAAAAGACTAGTGGTAGTACAGATTTATATTTATTAAAAAACTTCTTTATTATAGCAAAATCTATTATTACTAATACTTACGATACTAAGTTTCGCCTAGCTTTCACGTCAATCGCTCGTAGTTTTCTTTTCTCTTATACAGATGATGAAATTTATCAGTGTTTAGTTAATAATACTTATAAAGAGACAAGTGTCTTTAAACTATTTAAGGAAATATTAGAAAATATTGATTTGTTAACACCGGTTACTTACTTAGAAAATGTTTTAGATAAACTAAATTATATAGATAAACTTACTCTAATAGGTAATGTCGAGATTAATTCTAGTAGAATGGAATACTTTTATAACTTAATAACAAATCTTGAAAATAGTAATTTTACCGTTCTTGATGTTTGTGATTACTTAGAAAAAATTAATAATCTTAAGTTAGAGATAAAGCTTGCTATTAGTAAAGAAGATAGTAATAGTGTTAAGATTATGACTATTCATAAATCTAAAGGACTAGAATATCCTATCTGTTACTTTGCAGGATTTTATAAAGACTTTAATAAAGATGAATATAAGAGTAATGTCTTATTTGATGATGATTATGGTATTATTATAGATGAAGTAGATACTAATAATAAATTAATTACTAAGACTCTTTCTTTAGAGAAGTTAAAACAAAAAGATATTAGTGAAAAGATTAGGCTTTTATATGTCGCTTTAACTCGTGCGAGAGAGAAAATGATTATAGTTATGCCTAATATAGAAAATGATAAAGAAATTGATAATATCGTTAGTACTTATGATAGGCTTAATTATACTAACTTTGCTAAGATGGTTATTAGTGTAGCATCTCTATTTAAAGATAAAACTAAAGAAATAACTGATATTAAAGATATATCTAAAGCTTACTTAGAAGTTAAGAAGGTAGATTCTAAAATAAATAATAATATTAAAGAGTTAGAGATTATTCCTTCTATTTATGATAATAGTGTTTTAGAAAAAGAAACATATCATAAAGAAAGTGATGATGTTAAAACTAATAATGAGTTAAAACTTCTAGAAGTAGGAAGAGTTGTTCATACTTTATTTGAAAGAATAGACTTTACTAATAACAAGTTACCTTATATAGAAGATAACTATTATAAAGAAAAACTTACTAAGTTTCTTAATAGTAGTTTTATGAGGCAATATAAAGACTATAAAAAATATCAAGAATATGAATTTATTTATGAAAATAGTAATAAAACTTATCATGGTAAAATAGACTTATTATTGGTTAGTGATAAGGAATCTATTATTATAGATTATAAACTTAAAAATACTAAAGATAAAGCTTATATAGACCAACTTAATGGCTATAGAGAAGTAATTAGTAATAAGTTAAATCTACCAACTAGTTGTTATTTATATTCGATAATAGATGAAGTTTTCGAGAAAATTTGACAAATTGCTAATTTTGTAGTATAATACAAGCAACTTCAAGATATGGGGGTTTTAATAAAGGGGGGTTTTACATATGGAGAAGTCATTTATATTTGAATATTTAGATGAGAATGATTTTAGAAAAAGAGAACGTTCTGTAAGAAAATATAATATGTTAGCTTATAAAAAATTAACATTTGAATATTATCCAGAACTAAGACGTGGTCATTTTTTAGGTGAAAAGGTTAGTGAAGATACTAAAGCAGGTACCATGAACTATGAACTTAAATTACCAACAGATGAGTTATTCGCTAAAGTACATGGAGAGATTAGAGTTCATTATACAGTGTATCCTAATAAACGTGTTATCTTACTTACCAATATTACTCCTGAAGGTATTTTAAATGAAGGTCATATGGCTGAATTATCTACTTATAAAGGAGTAATGATATCTAAATCTCACCCTGAAAAAGATATGTTTAAAATCAACTTATTAAATATGCTAAACAAATAGTCATGAAAGTATGGCTATTTTTTTTGTAAAAACTCTTGCAGAAGTTTAGAATTTATGCTAATATTAAATAGCAGTGATTGAAATGGACCCTTAGCTCAGTTGGTTAGAGCATCCGGCTCATAACCGGACGGTCGATGGTTCGAGTCCATCAGGGTCCACCATTTATCTTGCGGGTATGGCGGAATTGGCAGACGCGCTAGACTTAGGATCTAGTGTCTTAGACGTGCAGGTTCAACTCCTGTTACCCGCACCA
>CALVIV010000061.1 GCA_944331935.1 uncultured Bacilli bacterium
TACATTGTTTTTGTGTGTCTTAATAAAAAAGAGATTTAAGTAATTTAAATTTTTCATAAAAAACCGAAACTCAAATTTTTCACTATTGACATACCTCCTACTTCTATGATACTATGTAGTTGTCTTAATACCATTTAAGATGACATAGAGAGTTAAAATAAAGGTTTTACCCTAAATGCTCACTTATGTGTTCAACTGCTTAGGCAGTTTTTATTTTTATTAACTCTTAGTTAAATCATAACACATAATTAAAATAATGCAAGAAAAAAACATAGATTTATTTGACATACAGTCAAGTCTATGTTTTTATTTTTATTTATCTAAATCAATAAGCTCATATTCACGGTTACCTATGCCAAGGTCATAAGCTGCTTCTACAGTATGAACACCATGAAGTGATTCAATTCTACTAATTAATTTATCTTTACCAGGATCAGTAGAGTTATATACAAGGTCAAGACAAGCTTGATCTACTGCTACTGAATCAGTTGATGCAAGTATACCAATATCTTGCATACAAGGAACAGAAGCATTACCATCACAGTCACAATCTATTGAAATATTTTTCATGACATTGATATAAACAGCATTACCTTTAAAGTAATCTACTACAGAACTAGCAGCATCTGCCATTGCCTCTAAGAATCTATCTTGTTCTGGTAAGTTACCAAATAGCTTTGTTTGGTCATTTGTTACACCTGCTGTATGAATTAGTGTTTTACCAGCTGATGAAGCACAACCAATAGATAATTGTTTTAAAGCTCCACCATAGCCTCCCATAGCATGTCCTTTAAAATGAGATAGAACAAGTAATGAGTCATATTTGGCTAAGTCTTTTCCTACATAGTTTTTCTTTAAGACTTTACCATTAGGAATATCTAATTCTATATCAGGTCCTTCAGCATCTAATAAGTCAAATGGAAAAAATTTATCCCATTCATGTTCTTTAATTAATTCACGATGTTTTTCTGTAGAGTTTCTAGCACCTTCATAAGCAGTGTTACACTCAACAACAGTACCATGTACATAGTTAATTACATCTTTAACAAATTCTGGTCTTAGATAGTTCTTATTACCTTTCTCTCCAGAATGCATTTTAACGGCTACATTTCCTTCTAATTTCTTTCTCCCTTAATTAGTATATATCATTTTTTTATTACTATAATTATTTTAATAAAAAATTGTTCTACTGCATTTTTTATTTTATCTAATTGGTAACCATAAGCTTGACAAGTATTCCATTTATATTTCTTAGCCATTAATATATTATTTTCATCATCATCAATAAATAATATATTTTCTGGTGTAATATTTAAATCATTTAAAACATACTCATATATTCTTGATTCAGGTTTACGCATTCCAATTTCAAAAGATAAATAGACATAATCAAACTTACTTAAATCATATTGAGTATCAATTCTTTTTTTATCAAAAGGTGACAAGTTAGACAAAATTGCTATCTTACATCTATGTTTTAAAGAATGAATATATTCTACTACATCTTTATAATATTTAATTTTGGCCATTTCCTCTTCATAAGATTTTTTAAATTCATCAAACTGCACTTTAATATTCATATTTTTTTCTATCAAATTAATCCAATCTTTTATATCTTGTTCATCATTAGTGACACTTAATAAAATCCCTTTTGATGTTCTTGCTGGCCATCTATCTAATATTTCATTATCAGATAAAGCTTTGGTAAATATTTTTATCAATCTTATTTTAGCATCATTCAAATCCTTAAGATTATTTTCATGGCTTTCAACGACACCACCCCAATCACAAATTACTACTTTATCCATTATAATGATTTCCCCAATTTTTCATATTCTTCATCAGTAACTGGCTCACACCATTCATTAGATGTCTCCTCACCTGGCACCTCAATGGCTAGATGACTAAGCCAAGAATCTTTCTTCGCCCCATGCCAATGTTTTACATTAGCAGGAATAGTAATAACCATACCAGGTTTTAAACTAACTGCCTCTTTTCCCTCTTCTTGGTACCAACCTTCTCCATCAACACAGATAAGAATTTGTCCACCACCACTTTTAGCATGATGAATATGCCAATTATTACGACAAGCTGGTTCAAATGTAACGTTAGCGATGAATATACTTGTTTTATTAGAGTCAGTTAAAGGATTTAAATAACTTTTACCTATAAAGTATTTTGCATATGCCGTATTTTCTTCTCCTAAACCAAAGGCTCCTCCATGTTTCTCATTCATTATTTATCACTTCCTTTACTAGTTATATTCTTAATTAAATTAATTGTATTTAAACTTCTAGGAAAGCCTAAATAAGGAACTAAATTTTTTACTACTTCTATTAATAACTCTTTACTATTACCTAAAGCTAGATTAGCATTGATGTGAGATGAAAGCTGTGGAGCAACATCCTGAAATGATGCTAGGGTTGCAAAAGTAACTAGTTCCCTTTCTTGATAATTTAAATAATCTCTTGCATAAAAGTCTCCAAAACAATAACTTGCTAAATAATCCCAAATAAATTTAAAATCTTCACTTTCACTATCTCTTGATTTATCAATATTTTCTTTACCAAAAAGATTGTACTGTGTTTCTAATCCTTTAGAATATCTATCTTCATTTGTTGTAGTAGAAGCTGAATCTATTTTTCCTAAAACTTCTTCTGCTATTACAAGAAATGGATAAACTTTACCATACCCTAGATATGGAACAGTCTGATATACTGCTTCCTTCAATGATTCTTTATCTACATGAGTTACCGCTTCACTTAGTTTATCTTTAAATATCTCTTTACTATTAGTAGATATTAAAGCTGGTAATAAAGTAAGATATTTACTTCTTTCATCAAGATTGCTTTTAATATCATTATTTATAAAATTATTTACAATATTCTCTATTTCCATTACTCTCCTCCTTCTCTCTTACAAGATAATTTTACTACTTAGACTTTACTCCAAGTCAAGAGAAAATTACTTAGTTTCCTCTTCTATCCACTTTAAATAATCATTACTTGGACTAGTTAAAGGAAAAACGGCAAATTCAGGTACATTATAACTATGAATTTCTTTTATTACTTTATAAACTTTATTAATTAAAGACTCTTTTGTCTTCATAAAGACTAAATACTCTTTATCGCTTTCAAGTTCTCCATTATAATTCCAAATACTATCACTAGTTAATACTTGTAAACTTGCCACTAACTTTTCTTTTAAAAGTTTTTCTTCTGTTAAATTAACTTCTTCCTTATTATTAAAGGCTACTTCTATCATTACGTATTTCATTTTGTCACTTCCCATATATATTATATAAAATTTTATGAATTTTAAAAAGATGCTAAATAGTTTTCTTATAAACTAAACAAGCATCTTTTTCATATGTTGGAATTTTACTTAAATAATCATTTTCTAAATAGCTTGTAGACTTAAAAAATTCATAACTATAAGTATCATTAGGAAATACTTCATCACGTATTTGTTTATTAAAAATAGCAGTAGGTTCACACTCTTCAAGAATTGAATATATATAACCAATGATCATTACTCCTCTGTCATTTAAACTATTTTTATATTTCATTATAAAATCTCGAAAATCTTGTAAAGAACTTCGCTCTTCTTCATATCTGGTTTCATATAGGCTTTGTTGATAAAATATATTACTAGCATATTGAATAAGATTGGAAAAATACATTAAATCATAATTTTTACTTAATATTAAATCTCTAATATTTTTATTAACAAATGTTATTTTTATAGATGATGATATTTCTTTAATCTTTTCAAAACCTTTATCACTTAAATAATAAACTGTATTTTCTAATGTTGATTTCTTATATTCATCAAAGCTAAAAAGGCAATTTCTTTCTCTAATTTTATAACCACTATATCTAGTGTATAATTCTGTCCAAAACTTATAACTGTTTCCCCTTAAAAAGGGAACAATTCTTGAAAATATTTCCTCATTAAAGCTTTCTTTTGACTCATCATAATTTTCGCTACTACAAAAAAAATGATAAATACTCTTCTTTAGTCAAATCTGCTTTTAAGGCTGCTCTTTTCAAATAAAATAGATATTTAGTTAAAGGATTAATATCAAAAGCAGTAACACTCTTAGCACCTCGTAAATACATATCAAAGGTTTGGTCTGATGAACCTAAAACACAAAGGCAATTTTTATCTTTGAAATCAAAGAAATCAAACATTTCTTTTATATTCTCGTTAGTAAATGGATAAATCTCATCGAAAATATCATCACGATTTCTATAAAATTTATGATTTTCTATCAAATATTTAGCTTTCTTTATATCTTCTTCTAAACTTGACATAATATCATCTCCTTGATAGTTATCTATTATATCATTAATGAAAATAAATACAAACGTATTTTATTTAGACGTTGTATTTAAAAATCTCCTTTAAAAATAACATCTACTGTTATTTTTAAATAATTTTCTAAATAAAAAAGATACTAGCTATCTTTTCTATAAACTAAACAAGCATCTTTTTCTTTCTTTGGATCCATATTAGCATATGGATTTTCATAATAATCGATTGATTTAAAATAATAATAGTTAAATTTATCTAAAGGAAACACCTCATCTCTTATCGCTTTATTAAATAGACCATTGGAATAGTACTCATCAAGTATTGTATAAATATAACCTATAATAATTATTCCATTTGCATTAAGATTATCTTTAAATGACATTATATAATTTTTAAAGGCTTCTAGTGGTAATTTTCTTTGTAAATAAGCAGTCTCACAAATTGTATTTTTTAAAAACATAGAAGAAGCATACTGAATTATATTAGAAAAATACATTAAATCATATTTTTTTCCCAATACTAGTTCTTTAATATCCTTATTTATAAAAGTTATTTTAATATTTTTAGACATTTCTTTAAGTTTTTCAAAGTTATCATCATCTAAATATGCTACTGTATGTTCTAAAGTATCTTTAAAATATTCATCATTATTAAATAATCTAGCAGATTCTCTAATAGTAGAAAAACTATACTTACTATATAGGTTAATCCAAAACTTATAACTATTTCCTTTTAAATTAGGTGCAATTTTATCAAATATTCTTATATCAAAAGGTTTTATTAAACGATTCCCAAATATAGTATAATTGTCGGTACCACGATAACAAAAATAATCTAAATATTCTTCTTTAGTTAGATTAGCATCAAGTGCTGCTTTTTTAAGATAAAAAAGATATTCTGTTAAAGGATTAATATCAAAAGCAGTAACACTTTTCGCTCCTCTTAAATACATATCAAAAACTTGATCAGATGAACCTAAAACACTAAGACAATCCTTGTCTTTAAAGTTAAAGTAGCTAAACATATCCTTAATATTTTCTGTAGTAAATGGATATATCATATCAAAAATATTCTTGTCATTTCTATAAAAGGAAGGCATACATATTAAATCTTCTGCTCTTCTTATATCATCTTTTATTTTAGACATATAATCAACTCCGTGCTAGTTATAATATCACTAATGTATCTAAAAGTAAAGTGTCATAAATAATTATATTCTTCCATATTTTTCCAATTTATAGTAAAAGAAAAACTAGTCTTGGAAATGTCCAAATCTAGCTTTTTCTTCATAACATATATTTAATAAATCTAAGTCCTTTATAATATTTTTAGGAGTACACTCTAAATATAAAGATTCATCTGGCTCAATATAGCCTTTATCACTATTAATATATATTGATAGAGGTTTATCTATACCAATAGCATAACTAATAACTACTTCACACCAAGATAAGTTATATTTCTTTAGATAATCTTTAGCGATTAACCTTGCTTTATAAGCAGCACTTCTATCTACTTTAGTAGGGTCTTTCCCAGAGAAAGCTCCTCCACCAACTTTACAGAATGACTGATATGAATCAACTACTATCTTTCTTCCTGTAAGACCAGAGTCTCCTTCAAAACCACCTATTTCAAATCTACCTGTAGGATTAATAAAAAACTTTTCTATTTCAATATCATAATCTTTACATATATTTATACATGCTTCTTTTATTAAACTATCTGTATAATCACGATGCTCTTCATCATTTTGATAAGAGATAGTAAAATATTTAATTTTCCTTAGCTTCATCTTATCATCATAATAACCAGTTATCTCTGCTTTACCATCACTTCTTAGATAAGAACAAATTTGTCTTTCTTTATCATACCATTTACTAAATCTTTGTAGTATGACCATAGCAGTAGGAAGTAGTTCTTTAGTATCATTACAAGCATAACCAAACATCATGCCTTGGTCTCCTGCACCTCCAACTTCATCATTTGTACCCATAGCAATATCAGGGCTCTGTTTACCCAAGTTATTTATAATTTCATAATTAGTATCATAACCTACATCAGATAGAACTCTTTTTACAACACTTTCTACATCAACAGAAGCTTTACTATTAACTTCTCCCGTAATAAAGATTTTACCTTTACCGCCCATTACTTCTATACCACATCTAGAATGTTTATCTTCTTTTAAATAAGCATCAAGAATGGCATCACTAATTTGATCACAAACTTTATCAGGATGACCCCTAAATACTATTTCATTTGTATATAATCTCATAAACTTCACAACCTTCCAATAATAGTATAGCATTTATAATTATTATTGAAACAACTTTAGATAGAGTCTAAATTTATCGGAAAGCATAATTAATAGTCAATAACACTATGCAATGCTTTAGAAAGACTGTGATTA
>CALVIV010000062.1 GCA_944331935.1 uncultured Bacilli bacterium
AACCCTTATTTTATGGGAACTTTCTCTTATAATTTTTTATTTCATTATTTTCGGGAACTTTAAATTTAATTTAGTCAATAATATTTGTAACAGAATATCTGTAACTACCTAATTTTAAACTTGAACCAACTCTCGGTGTTAATATTTGTAAATCAGAGCCAGAAACAACTTTATTTCGAGCATTTTCTTTATTTAGATCATCTCTAGAAGTAAGAGAAATTCCTCTTTTATTACCATCGTAATTTTCAACAATAGTTGCATAGTATTGATAAGATGTTCCCCTTCTTGCAATTGCTACATAAGAATTAGATAAATCATAGTCTCCACCTTCGGGTCCATCATTAAAATCACTTAAATCAAGAGATCTCATTAAGATAACAATGCATTTATTAGCTGCTGGTAATTCAATAGTAGTATCACTTCTAACTTTATATTCTGCTAAAGTAATCATTCTTTTTGCATCTTCTACATATGTATCTTGCTTATTTTTATCAATAGTACTCATAACATTAGGTACGGCCACTAACATTAATAAAGCAAGTATTGATATAGTTGCTAATAACTCAATTAATGTAAAACCTCTTTTATTCATATCATCACCTATCTTTATTACATTATAGCATGCTTTTTTTTAAGATAAAATATTTTTTAAATTTTCTTTTTCAATAAAAGCATTTTCTGTCAAGTTACTACCAAATATTGAATCATAACGAAATATAGCAAAACCACTGTAATTTGATAATTCCCTGCTTAGCATAACTTCTCTTGATATGATATTATTGTACTCTATCCATTCATTAGATCCTTCTTTAGCAAACTCATCTATATTTCCTGCTTTATAGAATGCAAGTGCCGGAATTAATTCGATATTATTAGTTATTAAATTGTTCCAAGATTTAACTGTTTCTTCAAAAGGTTTAGTACTATTAAGAAAGCCATAATAGACTTGAGGCATTATATAATCTAGATAGCCTTCTTCGCTACAAAAAAGTTTAGTATCAACATAATTACTATTATAATTATTGTTTATATTACCATCTGGAGATATACCAAAAAGAATTGACTTATCATAAGATTTTATAAGCTTATATGTCTTTTTAATTAAAGAACTAATAGTATTAAGTCTAAACTCCTTTAATGTTAAATTATTATCTTCTTCTCTTGCTTTCTCATAATTAGAACTATCTATATCATCACTCTTAGGATAAAAATAGTCGTCAAAATGAATTCCATCAATATCATAAGATTTAATTATCTCTTCTATCCCTTCAAGAATTAAAGACTCTACTTCACTACTAGCAGGATTGTAGTAAATTCCTACATTATCTATAACTTTAACAGCATTAGTATTTAATAGTTTATAAGCTGGATTATCTTTACTAATTACACTAATATTAGTATCATTACTAATTCTATAGGGATTAATCCAAGCATGAAGTTCTAATTTTTTTTGATGTGCTTTTTTAATAAAATAGTCTAAAATATCAAAGGGAAGATTGTCTCCTTCAGTATTTACAATGCTTCTACTACTAGGATAAATAGATGATTTATATATTGCATCACTAAAGCTCCTTACTTGTAATATTATCATATTGAAGCCAAAAGATTTAGCAGTATCTAGCATACTATCTATAGTGCTTTTCATAGCAGTTTCACTTTTACCTCTTAAATTATTACCAAGTTCAATATATGATATATACACTGCTCTTTTCTCAGTATCTAACTTAGGTTTATCTTCTCCTTTTAAAGTGTCTTTAGGAACAAAGATATAAATTAATAATAATAAAAAAATGATAGGTATTAAAAATAATTCTTTTTTCATATACTTATCATATTATAAAAAATATAAATTTATTGTCTAATTAAGAGATACAATCACTATTTTTTATAATAAATAGTTGATTGTCTTTATAAAAGGCATAAAACACATCATCTAGTTTTACTTTTTTACTAGCAAGTAGTTCATTAAGCCATTTTTCTTTTTTCCTTATTTTCTTTAATGTCATTGTCTGAACTTTACCATCGAGGATTAATGCTAGAGGGTATGGTCCACTATTATTAGCATCTTTAGTAAAAACAGATAACTTACCACTAGTCTCTAAAATAGCATACTCTACTTCTTCTATACTTTTAACATTTCTAGCACGTAATTGGGTAAGTAAATCTTCTAAGTTGTATCGTTGTTTAATCATCTCTTTGAAATTAACTTTACCATTATCTATTATAACTGAAGCATCTCCATCTAACATACTTCTTATTTTATCGCTTTTTAATGATATTTTAGCAAGTATTATTTGTAATATAACTAAGACTCCTATTGGTAAAAGCATTAAGAAGACACTACTATCATATCTTTCAATACTAATCGCTGCTAGTTCTGCAATTAATACTGAGACTATTAAATCTATAATTCCTAGTTCTCCTACTTCTCTTTTACCCATAAAACGGTAAAAGAGAACTATTGCAAAATAAAAGAAAAGAGTTTTTAAAAGTATTAGTAAATAATCCATATAATCACGGCCTTTCTTACTAATAATATTTCCAAAACTCTTCTATTTTATTCCTTTATTTTTTAAAAGTTCTATTATTTCTTCATGTATTTCATCAATTGTTTTCTCCTTATCTTCATCAATACAATTAATTATATCCCAGTTATATAGTCCTGCAAGTTCTAAATAAGATTGTAAAACTCTTTCTTGTTTAGAATCTTCTTTTGTTAGATCAAAAGATAATTGATTGTTATATTTATAAGGCATATTAAGAAGAATAGTATAATCTGGCTTAGGAAGCTTTAAAAGCCAATACTCTAATTTATCTATCCATTGATACATATAAAATCTATCTTCACTGTCACTATACTTACTACCTTGATTAGCCATATTAGAACTCGTATAACGATTAATTACAACGATATAACCATCCATTAAGTAATCATTTATTTTTTTTATATTATATTTTCTATCTGCAGCGGTATATAAACAGACAAGTTCAGGGTCTAAGGAATCAATTCCTTCATTAAAGTAATTATTGTTATTTAAAAGACAATCTTTAAAAATTCTTCCTGTAGGTGTGTCATACATAGGAAAAGAAAACTCTATCGCTTTTATTCCCATTTTATTTAAAGACTCTACCAATAGTTTACTCTGTGTCTCTTTACCAGAGCCTTCTATACCTTCAATAACAATAATCTTGCCCATAATATAGCCTCCTATATATTAATATTATTATGTTCATCAAATGGTACTAATAAACATTTACGACTTGCCAAATAATCACACATATGGACAAAATTTTGGTATTTAGTATGGGGTTTCTCTAAGACCTCATTACCATTATAATCAACAGTATAGTCACCCATATGTGTTTTAATAGCATCACTTATAAACTTAGCATCTTCACTACTTAAACCTACTTTACTAGCATTATCTGTAATTACTTTAGCTGCAATTAAAGGATGATCAAAACGAGTATATCTCTCTTCTACAAGGCCTTTTTTAAAGCCATCATGTAAAAGTAGAGCCATTAACATTAAATCTTTCTCGTGAGAAGTATACTTTTTACCAATAGATAAGTCTTGTAATAGTTCATAACCTATTCTAACAGCAGCTTTTGTATGACGTAGTAGTCCTCCTTCACCCTGAGCATAACTAGGATGATATTTACCAGTTGATGCAGCAGGCTCTTTAAAGAAATAATCTGGTAATAACTCTATCAACTCACCAAGACTCTTTCTTAAAGAATCATCTTTTATATAGTTTATTTCATCATAAAATATCTCTTTTTTGTTCATAATTACCTCTTTCTAGTCCATTATATCAAAAGAAACATTTGTTTGTAAAGTCTCTAAAAACTTTAATATAACTTCATCAAGTACATAAAAGTATTCTTCTCTTACTCTTAAATAGATAGTAGTTTCTTCTAAGATATGATCTTTAACTAATAATTTATAATTAAATATATCTTCTATATTTATATTATACTTATTTTTAAAATTATTTTTATTAATTCCCATATTAGTTCTAAAACCTAACATAATCTCATAAAAGATTTTATCTTTAGTAGTAAGTATCTCTTTATCAATAATAGTTTTACCTTTAATATAGTTAGTAATACTTCTAGTATTAGTATATCTAATATTATTTACATATCCACTTGCACTACATCCAAAGCCATAATATTCTAAATTATACCAGTATTTTAAGTTATGCTTTGACCAGTATCCATCTTTAGAAAAATTAGAGATTTCATAATGAATATAAGAGTTATCTTTTAATATAGAAGATATCATATCATACATTTTTCTATCTAAGGACTTATCTATGTTCTTAACATTATTTACTTTTAATTTAGTATTATCTTCAATAATTAAAGAGTATGTTGATATATGAGGAACATCTAATGATAATATAAAGTTTAAATCTTTATTTAAATCCTCTAATGTTTCTCCAGTAATAGCATATATTAAATCTACATTTATGTTAGTAATACCTACTTGTTTTAAATCATTAACACAATTAATAACTATTTCTTTACTAGTTCTTCTTTCAAGAACATCTTGTAATTTATCATTAATAGTCTCAACACCGAGACTAACTCGATTAACACCATATTTTTTTAGTAAGTTAATTTTATCTAAAGATAAACTATCAGGGTTAGCTTCAAAAGTAATCTCACAGTCTGTACTTAAGTTAAAAATAGTAATAATATGAAATAATTTCTCTAATTCATCAATGCTAAGACTACTAGGAGTTCCACCTCCAATATATAAGGAGGTAATCTTTTCCCCTTTGTAATTAGATTTTATCTCTTTATTTAGAGCTTCTAAATACTTGTTTACATATTCTTTATTATAAAATATTTTACAGAAATCACAGTAAGCACAAATATAATTGCAAAATGGGATATGTATATATATGGCATCTACTTTACTCATAAACTTCACCTAGTAATAGAATAATAGAAAATGAGGGAAGAAGCAAGAAAATTGCTTCTTAACCTAGTTCTAAGGTAAATGGATTTTCTTTTGTTCCATCTCCTCCAGTTATCACAACGTTAGATTTTAGATTTAGGGATGGACGAATACCATTTCCTTCAGCAGAATCCGAGTCACCCCAGGCTATAAAGCTATTTGAAGCTACTCTAAACACACCATAATCCACAGAAGTAAAAGGTGTTAAAGTCCAATAATATGTATTATTTACATATCTATCAAATTGCCCGGACATTAATTCTCCAAGTCTTAGTAATCCTACTTTAGCTTCAGTTATATTTGAGGTAATTGAAGTACCACTTTCTACTGTTCCAAGATACCAGGTTGTACTATCTTCTATCATGTCACTATAGTTTTCTCCTATATAATTTGTTAGATAGTCTCCGTTTAAAAATGTTCCAATTGTAGTTGTATTTGAATAATTTTGGCTGCTATTACTATCAAATGTACTTATTATAAATGTACCAGAATTCTTTAGTGGTTCGGCACTTACTATTTTTGTTCCTGTACCATTTTCATGACTTACTATTCTATATAGATTATCCTCATCATTACCAAAACGAACATACTCTCCACTATATCTTGTATTTAGTAGTGTTCCTAATAAACTAGTATCATTATCTCCTTCTAAGCGATATGGATTTTCTTCTGTTCCATCACCACCCACTATTTTGACGTTAGATTTTAGATTTATAGATGGCCGCACTCCATTACCAAATGAACAAGATGTGTAGTAGTTCGAATAGCCAGCCTCGCCATTGTAGTTTATGACATACAATTGCCATACATTGTATGGTGTTAATGTCCACCAGTAAAGTCCATTATTTAAATAACTATCTGCTCCTCCATTATTACTAGACTGATATTCATATATATTCAAAAGCCCCACTGCATCTGTTACAGTTGTTGTTCCATTTGGTCTTGTTATATTTCCTGAACCAGTTGAATCAATTGTAGCATCCCATACTGCATCAGTCACTATAAAATCTTCATAATCTCTTAAATTTCCTAAGAAACCATCTACTGTCGTATCATTTAACCAATCTTCCATCTGACTTCCTTCAAAAGCACCACTATCATAATCATAAAATATTGAACTTATATTCCATTGTGTTACTAACTTAGTAGTATTTGCTTCATTATTAACAGATACAGCTCTCCACAACTTTCCTGAATACCAAATATAGTTATTTGGATTTTCTCCTGTAATAAACGTATCTACTCCATCATCGTATGTATCTCCACTAGTTAAATTTTCTATAATAGTCTCTCCTGCAGATAAAGGCTTCTCTCCGTCTTTACCATAGACATTAATTTGTACACTAAATTGTAATCCTCCTCCATCTCCTTGAGGGTTATATTCTTCTGTTACATACATTCTAAGTCTATATCGATTAGATTCACTAGAGTTCATACTACTTGTATATAAACTCATCTCTCCTGCTGGTCTTCCTGTATAATCATTAGCAGTAGATTCTTCATTGTAAGTCTCTGGTGTCATTAACTCTTCTTCTGTTCCATCATCTTTTAATCTAGTTAGATATAACTTTAT
>CALVIV010000063.1 GCA_944331935.1 uncultured Bacilli bacterium
GTATGTTAAGTACGTTGCCCCTTAGGCATTTTTTTGTTATACTTTATTTATGAAAAAGTGTTTGAGTAATTTTGATTTAAAACTTATTGCAATTATTACTATGACAGTAGATCATATTGGTGTTGTTTTTGGGACACCTCTTTATAACTTTTTAAGAGCAGTGGGGAGACTTTCTTTTCCTATCTTTGCTTTTTTATTAACAGAAGGATATGTTCATACTAAAAGTTTTAGTAAGTACTTTTTAAGACTTTTGGTACTTGCCGTTATCTCAGAAGTTATTTATGATTATGTTTTTTTTGGTAGTTTTATTTATATGAATGCTAATAATATTTTCTTTACTCTTGCTTGGGGGCTTCTAACTTTGTTTTTGTTAGATAAAAGTAGGGGGTTAATTAAGAAGTATTTTAAAGATAAAATAGATTTAGTTATTATTTTACCTTTTACCTATCTATTAATTATTGTTATTATGGGGTTAATAGCAGAGTTTTCAAATTTTAGTTACGGAATGTTGGGTATTTTTGTTATTAGTTTTTTCTATTTATTTAAAGAAAACTTTCCTCTTGTTGTTATTTCAGTTAGTCTATCAACATTAATACTTGGAGAGCCTATGCAATATTTTTCATTATTGTCTTTAATGCTTATTTATTTTTATAATAAGAAACTTGGTAGAAAATGTAAGATGTTTTTCTATTTATACTATCCATTACATATATTAGTTTTAGGACTTATTAAGATGCTTTTGTAGGCTTTCAATGTTTCTTTTAGTCTTTTTTGTCATAGACTATTTTAGAGGTGAAGTGTATGTTAAATTTAACACTATTACAACAAATGTTAGTTGTGGCAATCGCTCTTAGTGTTATAACTTGTGCTTTTATCCAAAAGACAAAGAAGTTTTTTCCTTGTTCTAGCTGTTTAGTTATTTATAATTTAGTAGTTAATTTTGTAGTAGGGACACTTTTTTGCATTACTTTTACAAGTGTAGGCTTTCCTAATAGTCTATGGGTATCTTTCTTTAGTTTTATAGGTGCTGATACACTTTATAAATCTTTAGAAGGCAAACTAAAAGATTATTCATCTTTAGTTAATACTGATTATATTACAGTAAAGAAAAGTAATATTATAAATGTGGAGAGTGATAAATAATGGAAAAACCTCTTTATCCTAGTCCTTATATGCGAATAACACAAGGGTATATGATGGGAACACATGCTGATAGTTATGCAATTGATGATGCAGGAAGTGATAGTGGAATTGATTTTATTGTCGCTCCTTTTACAGGTGTTATTAGAAAAATATATACTAGTGATGCTAATGAAGTATGGCTTGAAAGTAGTGAACCGGTAATTTATCCTGATGGAACAGTTGATTATATGACGATGATGTTCGCTCATGATAATGATGTATCTAATCTTTTTGTTGGTAAAGTAATAAACCGTGGGGAAAGATTTTATGAAGAAGGTACCAAAGGTAATGCTAGTGGTAATCATGTTCATATGGAATGTGGCAGGGGTAAATTTACTGGTAGTGGATGGCATCAAAACAGTGCTGGTTACTGGTCTATTAATAATGGAAAAAATCCTACTGAGTGCTTATGGATAGATGATAGTATTACGGTTTTAAATAGTTATGGTTATACATTTAAGAGAATTGAACCAGAGGTAGTTGTCCCAGATACTCCTAGTGATGACGTACCTATAGAAGATGATACTCCTATTGTAGAAGAACCAGTTAAAGAAGAGCCCACTGATATAGATGATGCAGATAATAGTGATACTACTAATACAGATACAAGTGCCATGGTAGTTAAACCTAAAATAATATTTACTTGTAAGAGTGATGATATTTATGCGATAGAGTTAAAGGCTGGGCAGAAGTTATATTTAGAGTAAATTAAAAAGAGTCAAATGACTCTTAACCTAGGGCGACATCTAGTATCATCATTACCATAAATCCTAGAATTGTGAATAAGGCCATAAGGTCTTTTTTCTTATTGGTTTGACTTTCTGGGATTAATTCTTCTACAACTACATAAATCATGGCTCCTGCTGCAAAAGCTAGTAAAAATGGTAGTATTAATTGAATCTTTAAGACTAGAAGTGCTCCTATTACGGCTGCAATTGGTTCGACTATTCCTGATAGCTGTCCATAGAAGAAGGCTTTACCTCTTGTATATCCTTCACGTCTTAAGGGAAGAGAAACGGCACTACCTTCTGGAAAGTTTTGAAGTCCTATTCCAAGGGCAAGGGCTAAGGCACTGCTTAATGTTGCTCCTGTTAGAGAGTAGGCAAGGGAACCAAAGGCAACTCCTACAGCCATACCTTCTGGGATATTATGTAATGTAATTGATGATATTAACATAAAACATCTTTTAGCTTTACTACTATTTTCATCTTTTCTCTTTCTATCTAAATAATCATAGACTTTATCACCAATAAAAAGCAATACTCCACCTGATAAGAAACCTAGTGATATAACTATCCAACTATTCATCTTTAACTCTTTGGCCATTTCAAGGGCAGGAGAGATTAAACTAAAGAAACTAGCGGCTACCATGACACCTGCGGCGAAACCTAAAAGAGCATCCATGAGAGTTTTATTTACTTTCTTAAAAAAGAAAACTATACTTGCTCCTAACGCTGTTATACTCCAAGTAAAGATGCAGGCAAGAAATGCTTGTAACACTGGGGATAAATCATTAAATGAATCTAACATTATAACACCTCTAGTTGTAGGTTATGCAAAGAGTGTTAATAGTAGTGGGCTCAAAATAGAAAAGTAAAATTTTATTAACTGTATATAATATAATGAACACTAATTTAATATATAAGGAGGCAGTTATGAAAAAAGATATCATATAAACAGAGATAGTTGTTCAAGAGAATAGAATTAGGGTTATGTGTGTGGGGGATACTGATTATATTTCTTTGACAGATCTTTCTAGATATGTCAATGAGGAAAATCCTGCTAATGTTATAATTCATTGGATGAGTAGTAAAAATACTTTTAATTATATTGGTTTGTGGGAACAGTTAAATAATGAGAATTTTAATTTCACGGAATTCAGTGAAATTAAAAATAATGAGCTTGTAAAATCTTCTTTTACGTTGAGCCCTAGAAAGTGGATATCTAGGACTAATGCAATTGGGATGATCTCTAAGGGTGGTAAATATAGTATTGGTACCTTTGCTCATCCTGATATAGCATTCGAATTTGCAAGTTGGTTAAGCCCAGAATTTAAATTATATTTAATTAAAGAATTTGAAAGGCTAAAGAAGGATGAACTATATAAAGAGAAGATAGAATGGCATGTTAATAGAATACTTTCAAAAGTTAATTATTTAGTTCATACTAATGCTGTTAAGAACTATATTGTACCTAATTTAACTGATAAGCAAAAAAGATTTGCTTATGCAAATGAAGCGGATGTTTTAAATGTAGCATTGTTCGGAATGACTGCTAAAGAGTGGAGAGATGAGAATCCCTCACTTGCTTGTAAAGGTAATATTAGAGATTATACTGATTTGTTGCATTTAGTTATTTTAAGTAATTTAGAAAGTATTAACACAGAATTTATTGCTAGTAATATTCCTCAAAGTGAAAGGCTTATAAAACTAAATGAAATTGCTAGAAAGCAGATGAATATTTTAGTTAATAATAAAGGAATTAAAGATTTGGAATTATTAGAAGAAAAATGATATGGATAATATTTTATGCTATTAAAAACATATACTTTAATAGGTGTTTATAATGATGAGAAAATGTAAAGCTCTTTTTTTAATCATGTTTATAGTTTTACTTATGTCTTTACAGTTTGTTGATGCTAGAGTCAAACCTAAAAAGACCTTAACTGGTAAAGTGATAACAATTGATGCTGGTCATGGGGGTAGGGACTCTGGTACTAGTTATGGTAATCTTTATGAGAAAGACCTTAATTTAGAGATATCTAAAGTGTTAAAGAAAGTATTGAAGGAAAAAGGGGCAACTGTTTATATGATAAGAAATGATGATAGTGATTTATCAAGCCGTTGGGATAGTGCTAAAAAACGAGGGGATTTATATAGAAGAATATTAAAGATACAAGAGAATAAAAGTGATTTATATTTATCTATTCATATTAATTATCATTATTATAGTAGTGTTAGTGGGGCAGAAGTTTTATATCATCCCATTAATCCTAATAACTTAGTGTTAGCAGAAGCTATTATGAGTGAGTTTAAAAATGATTTAAATACGGATAGAAAGGTTATTAAGACTAATTTATATCTTTATTCTAATACAAGAGTACCTGGGGTTTTAATAGAGTGTGGTTTTATATCTAATCCTAATGAAAGATATTTATTACAAAGAGAAAGTTATCAAGAAAAACTTGCTAATTCTATTACTAAAGGGGTAGAGAATTATTTTAAAGAGATAAAGACATAATTTTGTATTTTTTTGGAGTTGTACTCCAAATTTGTCAAAATAATTTACATTTTAAGATACATATGATATATTTTTGATAGAGGTAGATTATGAAGAAGATAAGAATAATATTGTTAATATTTTTATGTTTATTAGTAGTTGGATGTGCTAATCCATTTGTAGAAAGTGATGATAAGACTAGTGTTTCTACTTTTAGTGGAGATACTTTAAGAGTTAATTATATTGATGTGGGACAAGGGGATTCTATATTTATACAACTTCCTAATAAGAAAACTATGTTAATTGATGCAGGAGAAGCTTATGAAGCTGATAACGTTATTAATTATCTTAATAATTTGGGTATAAAAAAGATAGATTATGTAGTAGGAACTCATCCTCATACTGACCATATTGGAGGATTAGAAGAAGTTATTAATACTTTTGATGTGGGAGCTATTTATATGCCTAAAGTTAGTTCTAATAGTAAGACTTTTGAAGATTTACTTACTACTATTAGTAATAAAGGTCTTAAAGTTAAGACTGCTAAGAGTGGAGTAGTAGTTCTTGATGAAGATAATCTAAAATTAGAGTTTATCGCTCCTAATAGTGATAACTATAGTAATTTAAATAATTATTCTGCTGTTTTAAAATTAACATATTTAGATAATACTTTCTTATTTATGGGAGATGCTGAAACTTTAAGTGAAGATGAGATAACTTGTGATGTAGATGCAGATGTTATTAAAGTAGGACATCATGGAAGTGATTCATCATCAAGTGTTGAGTTTGTTAAAAAGGTAAGTCCAGAGTATGCTATTATTATGGTAGGAGAGGGTAACTCTTATAATCATCCTTATCAATCTATTATTGATAGGTATGAAAGTGTTGGTGCGAAAGTACTTAGAACTGATTTAGATGGTAATATCGTTTGTGATAGTGATGGTGTAGATGTTACTTGTAAGGGTGATAAAGAGTCTAGTAGTGATAGTAGTCCTAAAACTACTAGTAGTAATATAAATCTTGTTAGTTTAGACTCTCCAGTTAGCAAGGGAAGTGATGTTACTGTTAGTATAAAAGGACTTCCTAATACTACTTACGATATTGATGTAATCTATTCTAGTGGGGCTAGTAAAGCAAGTGGCCTTGAAGATAAAACTAGTGATAGTGAAGGTAATGTTAGTTGGACTTTTAAAGTTAGTAGTAATGTTAAGCCTGGTACTTATGAAGTTAAAATTAGTGATGGAAAAGATAGTGCTAGTTATAGTTTAGAGGTGACTGATTAATGGATGTAATTGTGGATAGAATTGAAGGAGATTATGCAGTTGTGGAAATAGATAAAGGTAAGATGTGTAATTTACCAATAGAATTAGTTCCTAACGTCAAAGAAGGTGATGTTGTTACTATAACTATTAATAAAGATAAAACTAAAGAGAAAAAAAAGACTATAGAAGAACTTATGAATAGTGTTTTTGAATAAATAAAAAGATTACGAAAATTCGTAACTTTTTTTATACATTTTTTCTTGTGCTAGAAAAAATAATATGATACTATGGATGTAACGAAATTAAATAGTTATCTTTAATACATTTAAATAAAAACAGAGGGAGGTAAGGGATGATGGAAATTAAAAAATATAATGAGATCGTATTTGAAGAAATTAAACATATTGATGAATATGGTAATGAATATTGGTTAGCAAGAGAATTAATGAAAGCACTTGAATATAAAAAATGGGATAAGTTTTGTAATGTAGTAGAAAATGCAAAAGTAGCTTGTGAAAAAAGTAATTGTACAATTACTGGTGCTAGTATAGATATTGGGACACAAAATTTTACACATCATGATATAATATATATCACTTGTGAAAGGAGTT
>CALVIV010000064.1 GCA_944331935.1 uncultured Bacilli bacterium
AATTTACTAAAAAAGACCATAAAAAAAAGACCTTATTAGTCCAACTTCTCATAATATTTTTCTTCTCATAACATAGATTATCAGAAGCTTCTGATAATCTATGGATTAAAGCATTAGCAACCGCTTCTCTTAAAGCTTCTAAAGGATATTCAGTTCTATTTTCTCTTTTACCATTAGAATCTATTATTACTCTAGTCTTCATATTTCTTCTTAAAAATCTCATAGTACCATCAAGCATCTCTTCTATAGTTCCCTCTACTCTTTGGTTATCAATAAATCTTTCACCTAAAGGACCTACATCGCCTAATTTTGTTCCTGGTATAACAGAACAAGCGACAAACAATTGAGGATAAAAGCTCTGAGGATAGTCACCAAAAATAAGTGTTCCTGCAAGTGTTGGATATATTTTATTATTATCACTATCAACTATACCACATAGTTTTAAATTTTTTTCATAGCTATTTTTAGAAAAGTTGGGTTTTAATTCTCTCATTTTATTAAGATATTCTTTTAAACTTTCCTCATTTAAATCTTCAATACTAGATTTTTTAGTAGGTCTGGTATCTTCAAAAATATGATCATTATAACTTTCAAAAGCATAAATTTCATAATCAGTTAATAACTCATCTCTATCGCCTTCTCTTGTATAAGAACCTGCTTTTAAGCCCTTAGGTTTATAATAACAAGGCTTTTTATTTTGCCTTAATTCTTCTAT
Organism: uncultured Bacilli bacterium; assembly: GCA_944331935.1. Lineage (GTDB taxonomy): Bacteria > Bacillota_I > Bacilli_A > RF39 > UBA660 > Onthousia. The sequence goes on from CALVIV010000064.1 coordinate 716, forward strand.
TTTTACAGCAAGAATATTCTTACCTTCAAACTCAAGTGGTAATATATCCGTTCTAACCCTAGGAACCATAGCATCACTACATAAAGAAGTTATCTGTTTCTGTAAATCATTTATATCATAAACACCTTCTGTTTTAAAATTATCATCTTCACTTAAGCCAAAAATAATAATGCCACCATATTTATTAGAAAAACTAGATATTGTATCATAACACTTTTTAGGGAATCCTAATAGAGCACTCTTAGCCTCTATTCTATTAGTCTCTGTATTATATTTTCTTAAAAGTCTTATTGCATCTATTACTTCATTTTTTTCCATTTTGTAGCACCTCCATTTAATATACTAAAAGAATAACATATATACATAATAAAGTACAAATACTAAAAGCATTGTAATTCCTTCTTTTTTACTAACTTCTCTTTCACTTCTTGCAAAGACAAATAAAAGAAATGATGATAAGAATACTGCAAGGATATCAATAAAGCCAAAGCCTTCTAGAACAATATTACCAAAAATAAGAATAGGTAGTCCTAAAACTATACATATATTAAAGATATTAGTACCTATAATATTTCCAATAGCCATATCAAATTCCCCTTTTCTAGCACTTGTTACAGTCATAATCATCTCAGGTAAGCTTGTTCCTATTACAATAGCAGTCATAGTAATTACCTTTTCACTTATATTTAAAGCAGTTGCAATTGACTTAGCAGAGTTTATAATCATTTCACTACTATAAATTATTAAAATAATTGTAATTAATAAAAGTACACATGAAATAAGAGAAGAATATTTACCTTTTTCTATATCTTCATCTTTTTTACTTCTTTTAAATAACATTCCCACTAAATAAAGTACAAACATGCAAAATAATAATATTAATACTAAACTATCACGTCTTGAAAAAGTATTAGGTGTTAAAGGATTAAAAACTGCATCTAACATAAGAATGGAAAAGACTGTTGTAACAATAAAAAGTAAAGGCAATTCTTTTTTAACAGTAGCATGTCTTACTTTAATAGGTCTTATAAAACTTGAAAGTCCTATAATTAAGAAAACATTTACAATACAACTACCTATAACATTGGCAAAAGCCATTACTCCATCACCATTAGCAACACTTCTAAAAGAAATAGCAACTTCAGGAGCACATGTTCCAAAAGAGACAATAGTAAGGGCAATTAACATCTTAGGGACTCTTAACTTTAAAGCTAAAGATGAAGCTGCATCTACTAAAACATCTGATGATTTAACAATAATAACAAAACCCACTAATAAAAGAACTATATCTAAAAGCATAACAACACTCTCCTTTCCATCTATAATATTAGTATATATTATTTAAGAAGTTACTTCAAATAAAAGGACATCTAGTTTACACTAATATTATTAACAGAAATAATAATTTTACTAAAAAAGAGTAATGCTTTACTTCACTACTCTATCTAGTCAAAATCTTATTTTTATCATCAAATTCATCTATTGTATCATCGACTATTCCCAATACTTCATTAAAGGCTCTTATATTACTATTTACATCATGATGAGATTTAATACTATAACTTTTAACATCTAATACATCTTCAACTTTTCTTTGGGAAGAAGTATAAACCATACCATCTGATTTACCATCAAAAAACATCTTATCAAAAAGGCATAAAGCAATACCGTAAAAGTTTAAAGTCTTAATCGCTTCTTTTCTAACATTACTATCAATACTTGTTAAAATATTTTTAAAACTATTTAATCTTTTAACCGCTTCCACATTATCAGTACAAAATACATTTTTAATAAAATTCTCATCATAAATATGTTGTTTCTCATCAGGGATACCTCCAGATATAGCGATATCATAATCCATATGAGAATTACTACTAATTCCTTGATATACATTTTTGGTTAAATAATCATATAACTTTTTCTCAATTCTTTCCGTATTAAAATCTAATGGATTAATTTTTTTAAAACTATTTTCAACAAAGCTTTTAATCTCAGGGAAGAATATTTTAGGAGAAGCAAATTTAGTACCATCATACGGAGATGCTATATTATAAACATTTGTCTTTTTAAAAGTTTCTCTATTTTTAAAGAATCTAGGAACATAAAAGTTCATAACACTACATTTAGATAATCCAACTATATTAACTGAATTAGTATTAGGAAGTGCTACTAAAGACTCAACATAATTCGCAAACAATTTAGCATCTTCAACAATTGGGGCATCTGCATCCATCAAGAATAATTTAATATCATAGTTACCATTACATCTTTCATAATGACTAATAACATTATCTATTCTAACTTCTGTTTCTTTAATTGTAGAAAAATCTTTGGAATGGTCCTCTACTCTAGATCCTTGATCAATTATAATATAGTTAATCTTACCATTGTCATTAATTATTCTTTTATAACTAGCAATTGCAAAACTTCTACCTATATCTTTTAAATTATCACTCTGTGTCCATCCATTTTTTTCTAAATCCCATTTTGCAAATATATCTATTGTTCCCATAACTTCCCCTCTTTCTTAGCTACATATTATATCATATAAATAACATAAAGTAAAGAATTTTATCTATTTCCTTTTATCTAGTACAAGTTTCTTACTATCAATATCTATATCCCTTATAACTACATCATCAGTAATACCTAGCTTAATAAGTAAATCTTTTATTGTTAAAGCTTCTAAATCATCTATTCCTTCATAATAACTAATTAAATATATTTTTAAAGTTAAATCTAAATGTTTGCTAAACTCTAACACATCACTAGATATTCTTTTAAATATATCTTCTTTATTAATATTAATTAAACTAATTTCTTTTTTTAATCTCTCATACTCTTCTAAATTATTATCTTTATATAAAGCATGTCCTACTCTCCAATAATCACTGTTTAAAAGGCCAATATAATTATTAGGATCATTTATAGTAATATCATAATCTTCAATAAATCTATCAAGATTCTTTACAAACTTTAAGACAATATCTGGATACAATTTAACGATTAAACATATATTTCTAATAATTTTACTATCTAATAAAAAACCTTTTTCTAAAGCAATTTTCTTTAAACATTCACTAACTTCATCTTTTTCATAATCAATTTTAACAGAATTAAAATATTTCCTTTGTTCATATTCATATATCTTTTCATCATCAGGATATAAAAATGGGGTAGAAAATTCAAAATCAATAGGTGGTTCTAATAAAAGATGATTATTTTTAAATGTAAAATTAATATTTTCATAATGAAAATTTTGGTCTTCTCTTAAGATTGATAATAATAATTGATAAGCTAGTCCCTCTCCTATTTCTTTATTATTTTTTATAAAGTCACTTCCTAAAATCATAGTATAATCATAATTCATCATACAATAGTTAATATAATCTTTAATGTCTACTTTTCCATCAGGATACTTATTAAAATAATCATACAAATTAATTAATTTCTCATTATTAGGGGTAAGAGATTCTACTAATACTCCTTTATTATAGTACTTTGATTTTATATCATCTTCTTGTTTTGTCTCTGCCAAATAATATCTAGGAGCTTTACTATCAAAATATTTATTTATAATATATGACCAATAAACCTCACTATATGCAAAAAACGGTGTTGTTAAGGGTTTTGTTTTAGATAAGGGCTTATATATCATCTTTTTACCATCTATCATATAAAGAGGAAACTCTTTAGTAGATTTTACTTTACTATGAGCTTCTGCTATCATCACTCCAATTTTTTCTTTATCACTTAAATCAATTACTTTAAATAATTCTTTCATAATCCACCTCTTGCTTTTTTTTCAGTTTTATAATATCAAATTTCACAAAAAAATCAATCATAAAAGATTGACTATTAAAAGATTATTTCATCAAACTATTATATAAATTATTAGCATTAGTAAAATCTGCTATCATCAAAAAGTTATCTATGTAGTTACCTTTTTCATTCTTATAGTTTAAATAATAAGCATGTTCCCACATATCCATATTAAATAATGGAATAAACCCAAAAGACTGTGGTAGTTCTTGATTAGATAGATTTATAATATCTAAATCACCATTATCTTTCACTACTAAAAAGGTATAACCAGAGCCTTTTAAACTCATGGCTTTATTCTTAAACTCTAAAAAGAATTTATCTACACTTCCATAATTCTTATCTATATCTTCTTTTAACTTTCCACTTGGCAAAACTCTATTAGGACTCATACTCTTCCAGTATAAGTTATGATTTAAGACACCACCTAAATTATATAGAATATCTACTCTATCACTTTCATTAAATTCATCAATATGATAAAACAACTCATCTATATCATAATGATAATCAAAATTATTTTTTACTAACAATTCATTTAATTTATTTAAATAATTTTGTTCATGTTTATGATAATGAAGTCCTATTGTATGAGTATCAATATAGGGCTCTAAATCTTGAAACAAATAAGGTAATACAGGTAATTTATACATAAAACCAACTCCCATAATAGTTTATGTAACAAATATCTAAAAGTTAAAACTCGAGCTATTAAAACTCGAGTCTCTATTATTTTTACTATTGTCTTGGACCTTTTCTCTTATTAACCATATTTTTTATAAACTCATACATCTTGTCTGCCGTATCATCTTTTTCTATTTCAAAAACCTCATTTATACTTATATTGGTATTAAATTTTATATATTGATCAAAAGATTCTTCACCTTTACCTGCTAAAAGAGCAAATTTTACTTCTACATATCTATTATCTATAACACTTTTAAATTGACACATAGAATTAGGTGTACAAACAACAGATCTTACCTGTTCAATTATATCTTTTTTATCTACACTTGCTATCATACCAGCTTCTTTCTGTCTAACTTTAGCAGGTTTCATAGCAGGTAATTCTAATAGTTTATGAATAAACTCACCAATAAGTAAATTTTCTAGTGTTTCTCTTATCTCATAATCAGTAGAAAATAATATTGGATTAAGTGAATCGTACTCTAATTCATCAGTAAGTTCTTTATGCATCTTTACTTTTTCACTTTGACTTCTACTAATTAAAGTGAAAGCAAACATCTCTAAGTCTGATAATGTATCAGGATACTTCTTTAATTGTTCCATTTTATATTGTTTAAAACTAGGATCTTCATCTAATAATTTTCTAAAGCCATCAACTAACTATATTGCTTCTTCTTCAGTGCTTTCACCTTTACTTTCAAGGAATCTCTTAAACATTCCATTATTACCATATCTTAAAAGTTCTTCTAAAGCATATATCTGTAGAATAGATAAACGTCCTATTTCGTTATCATATAAATCTTGAACTTCATTTCTAAACTCTTCATTACTATTATACTTCATTATAAATTCATTAACTGCCTGTTCTTGATTTTCATTAAATTTCATTATAATCATCCCTTTCAATAATTGTTCTTTATTATAACATTTTGTCTTAAAAAGTCAAATTTAACTTAAAGCAATTTAAATATATGTGACTTTTAAGTTAAAATGTCCGCTTTTTTTAATCGGTTTACAAGTTAAAATGTCCTATAAAAAAATACAGTATT
>CALVIV010000065.1 GCA_944331935.1 uncultured Bacilli bacterium
GTTAATTTACTAAAAAAGACCATAAAAAAAAGACCTTATTAGTCCAACTTCTCATAATATTTTTCTTCTCATAACATTCTGACCGCCTTTTCTGTTTTAGAGATAAATACACTTTAAGTTTTAAACTAATAGATAAAAATTATAATATTAAAGATAATACAACGAATCTTTATATGATGATTAAAGCATTAAAATTAATTTTAACAAAAGGTTTATATAACGAAATGATAAAAAGGATTAATAATGAAATTAAAATTTTAGATAGTAAATTATCATCTATATCTATTAATGATATACTGAAAATTATGGGTTACCCAAATACATAAAATAAAACTTAATGAGTATAATATATAATGAATAGTGCTTAGAAAACTTTAGAAGCTCTAAGTCATTCAATACCTAGCTTTTAAAAAAGTTAGGTATTTTGTTATGAAATAAATAAAAAGATACCTATATAAAGTATCCTTACAATTTTAATTTTTTAACTAATTGGTCCGTTTCTAACTTGGCAGTGCCACAACTTATAGCACAACCACCACCACATTTATCTAAAATATCACATTTTTTACAAATATCATTTAAATATTCTTTACTACGAAATTCTTTTAGTTCTTCACTATTTTCCCATAAATCTATAATATTATCTGTTAAAACATTACCAAGTGGTTTAAAACATACAGCACACCTTGATAAATTGCCATCCATATCAACAGCAGCAGTTCCAAATCCCCAGTCACATCTATCTAAATATTGGTGATATTTTTCTGGTATTAAACAATATGGAAAAGCATCAACCATTCTAGTTTCAACATTTAAATCTTTATTTATCCTATCGATGTTTTCAAAAGCAGAAATTATTTGTTCTAAAATCATCATATAATTATCTTTACCATAAGCCTTACCATATGCTCCAATTCTTTGAACTAAAACATAATCTATATCTAAGTTTTGTTCTTTCAAACGATAAATACTATCATATAAATGATTATAGTTATGTTTCATTACATTCAAAACTATACCAATATTTTGGTTTTTATCTTTTATACTATTATATAATTTTAAATTACTAACTAAATTATCATAAGCTCCTTCTACACCACAGAAAACATCATGAATTTTAGCATTTTCTCCATGAATTGTTCCTTCAAGTGAGCTAACATAAGGTGTAATTCTTTCAATACTAGAGTTTTTATAATTATGAGTATTTGAAAGAATTGGAAGAGAAAATCCTAAACTATTCAAATACTTTAGTAATTCTTCAATATGTGAATACTCACAAGGGTCTCCTCCTACTAAATTAATTTCCTCAACATTTGCTTTCTTCAACTCTATTGCAATTTTCTTTAAATTATCAAGGTCACTTTCTCTTTTTGTTTGTGTTTGATTAGTAGCATAACACATAGGACAATTATGAGAACATATATTAGTAATATGTAGTGCTACAGAATTAAGATGATTCATATCAAATCCCCCTTATAAATTTGCCTGTATTATATCATACCAATTATTTAAAAACAATATTTTTCCAACTCATTACCATCTTCATCATAAAGAATTGCTTCTACATTACTCATATATAAAACTTGCATATCAGGATTATCTAAACTATAACCCGCTTCTTCTAAATCATCAAATTCTTCTAAAAATTTAGATTTAGCATTTGTATTACTACTATCATCTATTAATTCACAGTTTATCCTAAGCCAGTTCTCTCCATCATAAGCGACAATACAAACGTTATTATTTTTATTTATTTGTTTAGAAACATTTTTGTGTTTACTAGTCAAAATATAAATCTTATCATCATATATAATTGGTGCACCAAAAGGTCTGCAACTAGGTTTATCTCCATCAATAGTACTTAAATAATTAACTTCTGTTTTTACTAAAAAATCATATACTTCTTTCATTTATTATCACTCTCCAGTTTCTTTTGATAACCTCTTTCTTCTTGCATTTCTTTTTTATTAACTTCATTAAATAATGTTAACATTCCTAATCTATGAAACTTTGTACCTTTAAATTTCTCATAAACTTCAGTTAAAGGGACAATATCTATAACATATGGTAAATCAAAATATTCATCAACTATATCAGCTTCAAAGCCTGTAAAAACCTCTTTATATTTCTCTTCAACTTTCTCAAAAATATATTTTATTTCTGTTTCTTTATCCATAGGTCCAAAATCTGTAACTTCACTTGATACCCATTTAAATCTTGCTAAAAACAATTCATCAGCATTATAACTTTCTTTCATAGTATATTTTTCTTGTGAATTATTATTTTTTCTTTTACCAAATATAAATTAACTCCTCCTGTGTCAATTAATTTTATTCTAACACATCTATTAACTTTTAGAAAGATTATTTTAACTACAAGCTTCTATTCCTAATATCTCCACATTATAAGTATTATCTCTTACTTTATAACTAACCTTATCTCCTACTCTTTTACCATAAATTACAGAACCCAAAGGACTATTAATAGTTATGCTATTATCATCAATATTACTATTAATATCACTAGTTATTATATATTCTTCAACTGTCTCATCATCTATAAATAATAACTCTACTTTCATATTAAGACTAACTGTTCCATTAGATTCCTTATCTATTATAACAATATCTTTTAACATGCTTTTCTTTTTATTATATTTTTGAAATAACTCGGCTTCCTTTCTCATAGTCTCTTCATAAGCAAAGTTATCATGCCAGCCATCTCCATAAGCATCATCACTTGCATAAAGACTCATAAGTTTAGCATTTTCATCTATTTCTTTTTTTATATCTTCAAGACTCTTTAAATAATTCCCATAACCCAATTTATCTAAATATATCTTACTCATAGATAATAAGCTCCTCTCTTGCTCTTGTACAAGCAACATAATAAAGGTATTTATTCTTCTTAAAGGTCTCATCATTATCTATTATAATAACACTATCAAACTCTAGACCTTTAGCAATATAACTAGGAACTACCACTAAGTCTTTAATAAATGATTTAGACTCTTCTGTTAGTAAACTAATATTTAAATCATCTTTTAATAAGTCATAAATATCTTCTGCTTCCCTATCTTCTTTAGTTATGATAGCAAGGGACTTATATGTATTAGTAAGAGTATTTATATCAGTAAGTAATACCTCTTTAATATCTTTAGGTTTTCTAATTATTACATCTTTATTATTACTCTTCTTAATGGCATTAACATAATCTAAATTTAATATTTTATTAGTATATTCTATTATCTCTTTAGTAGATCTATAAGTCTTTAATAACTCTAAGTAATTACTATCACTAAATATCTCTTTTAACTCTTCTAAAGTGTCATATTTATAATAAGGATTAATATTTTGATTAACATCACCTAATATGGTAAAATCTGCTTTTTTAAACATCTCTTTAATAATTACATATTGTAAATAATTATAGTCCTGGGCTTCATCAATAACTACTTGTTTAATATAATTATTATAAGGAAAACCAAATAATTTACCTTTTAAATATGATATAAGTAAAGCATCATCATAACCAATTACTTTGGTATTTTTAATCTCTAACTTATATTTAGCATAATTACTCTTAAAGAAGTCTTTATAGATATCGTTTATATTTAAAGATATATTAATATTTTCTTTAATTAATTTTCTAATAGGAGCCTTTCTCTTACCTGGTGTTCCATAATACTTTAATGATAAGTATTTAGCAGCTTCATCAATTCTTTCTACTAAAGAGAATCTACTATATTTATCTTTAAGTAAATAGTTTAACTCATCCCTACTTACTTCATTTATCTTATCTAGTTCTATATCATTAATAACTTTAAAGTTCTTTATAAAAGCACTAATATAATTATCTAAGTCTTTAATAATCTCTTTACTCTGTTTATATTTAATAATATCTACATCGCTTTTATCACCTTTATAATACTTACTAATAAATGAAGGAAAACTCTCTATATTTTTATACTCTTTTAAGAAATAACTTAAGTAATCACTAAAGGTTGTCTCAAGTGTATTCGCTTCTCCTAATTCCGGTAAGACATTAGAAATATACTCTGAAAATATCTTATTAGGTGAAAATATTAAAACATTATTAGAACTTAAATTATTAATTCTATATAGAAGGAAAGCGATACGATGTAAGGCCACAGATGTTTTCCCACTACCAGCGATACCTTGTACTATTAGATTACGGTCATCTAAGTTACGAATTATCTTATTCTGTTCTGCTTGGATAGTATTAACTATGTTTTTCATCTTTTCATTATCAGTTGTAGCGATTACTTTTTGTAATAATTCATCATCTATATTTAGAGAATTATCAAAAACATTTATAAGCTTTCTCTTCTCTATTATATATTGTCTTTTTCTTAAGAGACTTCCTTCATGAATATAGTCATCTACTCTATATTTACAAGGACCTACTTCATAATCATAAAACAAACTGCAAATAGGACTTCGCCAGTCATAAAGAATATTATCATAATTCTCATCTTTTAAATAAGTTAAAGCCATATAAATATCATAAGTATTACCTTCATTATCTTTATAGAGGAATGATGCAAAATAAGGCTTATCTTTAATATTAATTAAAGACTTATAATACTTTCTTTTACTAAGTACTCTTAAAGCTTCTAACTCATCACTTGCCATTACTTGATTAAATTCGGCACTATCAAAAGATGATTTATCTTGATAATTAAGTTTCCTAAAATTAATAAGTTCTTCTTCCTTTATGAACAAATCACTGCTAGCCTCATTAATCTCTTTATCAAGTTTCTCTAAAACATCCTGTAACTTCTTCTTTTCTTTTAATATTTCTTCTTTACTAATAGACATATTATCCCTCCTTCTAATTATTAGTAAAGTTCCCTGAAAACAAAGAAAACCCGCATAAATTAATATGCAGTTAAATAAAAAATTAAGTTTTAAGCATAAACGTCAATAAGAATATATCAAATAAATATTATTTTGTAAATAGTTTATCTTAATTATACAACTCTTGGACTATATTTTCTCTTCTTCTTAGTCAATACCTTTTGTACTTTATCAAAAACAACATAAGCATCTTTATCTAGATTAGCAATATCTAATAAATGTTCTTTTTCATATCCATCTTTCATCATCGCTAAACTCTCTTTTTCTCTAAAGTCTCTAAAAGCATTATCCATAACCCCTAAAGCTCCTTTAGAGTTATATCCAAAGTCACTATATTCTCTTACTTGTTTTCTTTCTGTAATAAATTTATTTATATATATAGCAGATGCTATCTCTCCACTTAATGATTTAGAATTATTATCTATACTATTTCTATCTATATAAGTTAAATTATATTTAGTACATAAATTATATAAAGATTCATTAAAAGAGATTACTAGGTTCTTAACTTCTTCTAAAGTATTAGGAATAGAAGCATTTAATACATAAATATCACTTTTATCATTAATAGATAAAATGTTATAAAAGTTTCTTTCTACTCCTGTCATAACTCTACTTAATGTTTTTTTACCCTTAATCTTCTTTAAAGTATAATCAATATTCTTAGGATAATTTACTCCATCAAAATCTATCTCTCTTTTTAAATTACTATAACCACTAGAATAAATTATTATCGGATTAGATGCTTCTTCTAATAAAGATGTTATACAAGTAGTATCATCATCTCTATTAATTAGATTTCTAAAAGTAGATATATATCCTATTTTCCCTAATGCTTTAGGTAAGTGCCTATTTACCATAAACTTTTCTAAAGTTAAAACATTACTATAGACTTTAGACAATTTTATCTCTTCAATACTTAAATTACTCTTTAAGAAGTAATTAATATGTTCTGTTTTATTCATTAAAGGTGAAAAAGCATCTACTACTGTTGTCTTTAATTCATCACTGCTTAGAAGTTCACTTAAGTAATCTAACAAATCTTTCTTAAAAAAAGAACTAGTGTTAGTTACTACTTCTAAATCATTAAAACCAATAATAGTTAATTCGTCTTTATAATAATCTTTTAATTTAGCAAGCATTTCTTTATCCATAACTAGTTCTCCTCCATTTATCGCTTATTATAATATATAATATTAAAAATGTAAAGATACCTGTATTTGAGCATTAAATAAAATTCAAAGTTCCCGTTTTAAATAAGATGGGAATTTAGTCTTGTAATTAATAATATTTAGTATATTG
>CALVIV010000066.1 GCA_944331935.1 uncultured Bacilli bacterium
AATTATTACTAATCTTTTTAGACCAGCAAAAAAGAATGCTGAAAATTTACTCAGCACCCTTTAATGTCGAAGAACCTCTTTAAACAATCTATTCACTTACTGGATATACAGAAGCTTGTTTCTTATCTCTTCCTTTACGTTCAAACTTAACAATTCCATCTACTGTTGCATATAATGTATCATCATTACCACGTTTAACATTAACACCAGGGAATATCTTAGTTCCTCTTTGACGATAGATAATACTACCAGCAGTTACATATTCTCCATCAGCAGCCTTCGCACCTAATCTACGTCCAATAGAGTCCCTACCATTAGATGTAGAACTTTGTCCTTTTTTATGAGCGAAGAACTGAATATTTAACTTTAAAAATTCCACTTTAGTCCCTCCTTACTGTATTTCGATATTTTCTTTATATTTTAATGATAATTCTTTTAGTAGTCTTAACATATTTTTAAGTAAACTTTGAGTAACTCTATCATTACTTAAAACTTTAATAGTTAACCCTTTACTACTAGCAAGATAAGTAATAGTACTTTTATCAATAGTAAGAATACCATTAACTGTTGTCGTAACAATAGAACTAACAGCACTACAAACTATATCTTTACCATAATCAGCATACATGGCATGACCTAATATACTTATCTTTTTAAAATAACCCTTTTCTTTTTCTACTTTAACTTTAATCATAATTAACCATTAATCTTAGTAATTTTAATCTTAGTATATGGTTGTCTATGTCCCTGAGTTTTACGATTACTTCTAGATTTGTTCTTATACTTAAAAATACGTATTTTCTTAGCTTTACCATTTTTTAAGACTGTACCTTCTACAGTGACATTAGATAAATAAGGGGAACCAACTTTAGAATCAAGCATTAATACTTGATCAAAAGTAACAACATCATTTTGATTAGCATTTAATTTTTCTACGAAAATTTCATCACCAACACTTACACGATATTGTTTTCCACCAACTTTAATTACTGCATACATTTTTTAACCTCCTTTTTCTAAACCAAAGACTCGCTTTTAAGGTATTACTCTCTCTTAGTAATTTCTACCTCTTCAATGCGGTTTACAGCTTTCACTCAAATAGAGGTATAACAAGCTACAAACAATATGATTCTATCATAAAAGTCTTACCTAGTCAAATGTTTTTTATTAATTTATTCATTTAAATATGGTAACAATTCCCTTGTAATAACTACATATCCTAAACTATTTAAATGTAATCCATCTTCTGTATACTTTTCTTTTAAATTACCTTTTTCATCTATTAAATCATCAAATAAATTAATATAATTACAAGCTTCTCCATCACAATAATTAGATAATTTTTTATTTAGAGATTTTATTTTCTTATTAGTTCTATTAGAAACAGTATTATTCTCTATAGTAGAATTTACAGGATATACACTTTCTACATATATAGTAGCATCACTTCTATTCTCTTTTATTTCACTTACTATTTCTTTAATATTATTAAAAGTAGTATCAACAATATCAGTATTAGTACTATCAAGGTCATTAGTACCTATTAATAGAAATACTTTAGTAGGATTATACTGATAGACTCTTGTTTGCATAGAACTTAAGATATCTGTTGTCCTATTACCTGCAATACCACTATTTACAACTGGTAAGTTATCATAATACTCTTCTAAAGGATAAAAATCTGTAATAGAATCTCCTAAAAATAAAAAGTTATCATTAGGCTTTACCTTTACTTCATAAGGATTAGTAAAAGTATTATTTTCTTTAGTTAGCAAAGATATACCCATAATTATAATAATTATAAGCATAATGATTATAGTTATAAGATAATATTTATGTAATTTTATCTTTTCTTTAATATTATTTATATTCATAAACCCCCCCTGTTTAATTTTAGTTTTTCTTAACTAAAAAATGATAAATAATTACTGTTAAAAGATTAATGAAAATCTTAGATAAGATAACATCTATATTTAAGTTATCTACAAGTAATAATAAAGATAATCCTTCTATTAAATAGAAACAAATAATAGATGTTATAGGATTAGAAATATTTTTTGTTTTAAATAAAGCCATAATTAAGCATGATATTACATAGTTAATAGTAAAGTTTAAATAGATATTCATACCTGTAAGATTTAATAAGTAAAAGATAAATAGATTTATTAATGCTGTAAGTATAGCAAATTTATCTCTATTAAACCAACTAATATGATTAGTCTCTTCTATATAATTAGTTATTAACCTCTTAAAGTTTTCATTATTACTATTAAATTCTTTAGGCTTAAAAGTTTTACTTTTCTCTAACATTTTATCTAACTTTGTTAAGTCTTTTAAAGGTATGATATAACCTAGTCTACCAAACTCTTCTATTATTTGTTTTTGATGGTCATTAGTATGTTCATTATATTTAGCAAGACGTGGAGTAGCGATTACTTTTTTATGGTGTTTTAAAGCAGTTAGAATACTTCCTACTCCCCCATGAGTAATGATTAAAGATGCTTCATCCATAAGTTCTTCTAATCTATCATTTGAAACACTTTTAAATATTTCCATGTTTTTACTTTTATATTTAGTATATCCTGCTTGTACTAATACTTTATCTTTAATGTGTCCTTTATCACACTCTTTATCTATCGCTTTTAACAGTCTTTCAAAACTTTTATCTTGGGTACCTAGAGTTACTAAAATCATTAGAAACACCACCCTCCATATGTCGCTTTAGGATATAGTTTTAACATAGGCCGCCACTGAACGATAAAGAGATTAGCAATATGGAATTTATAAAATAGTGTTCCAGTAATAGTTTTAGTTTTTATATTAGCGAATGATTCTATATAAATAATTTTACTACCAAAGATTCTTCCTATACAACACATTGGCCCTGCTGTATGTGCCCCTGTTGTTATAATATAGTCTGGTTGATATTTAAAATAAAGGAAAAGACTAATAAAACAATTAGCAAATAACTTAAAAGGATAAGTTAGTTTATGGTCTTTAGTACCATATAAAAGAAAGTCAACATTTTTATATTTTCTTTTAAGTTTATTGTTCGCTTTTGTTTTCTCTGTTATTAAAGAATAATCATAGTCTTTCATAATACTATTAAGTTGTAAAAGCTCTGTTAAATGTCCCCCTGTACTTGATATAAACATTACTTTTCTCATAATAATCACTTTCTTTCAATTATTTTTTCCCAAGATGCACATATATTATCAGAAATATATCCCTTTACTTTACGTCTACCATTTTTACCTAATTCTTTTCTTGTCTCTATATCCTTAGTTAAATCTAATATTTTTTTCTCCATTGCTTTAAAATTACGATGTTTAATTAAGTATCCATCACGTCCTGATGTAATAACCTCTTTAGCACCTTCAGCAGAATCAAAAGCAATACAAGGTAGACCATTACTCATCGCTTCAAGTAAAACAATACCAAAGCTTTCTGTATAACTAGTCATAACATAAATACTTGCTTTATGCATAAGTTTTTCTATTTCTTTACTATTCTTAAAGCCATGAAGAGTAACATCATTTTCTAGTTTATTTTCTTTAATAAATTTCTCTAATTTACCTCGTTCACTTCCATCTCCTACAATATCTAAATGCCATTTACATTTTTTATTTTTCAAATCAAGATATATCTTTAACAAATCTAAATAGCCCTTTTCAGGAGATAATCTTCCAACTGATATTAGATGTTCACTTGTTAAAGGACTTTTAGTCTTTGGTATATTTTCAATTGCATTTGGGATATAGATACATTTACATTTAAAAGCTCTCATTCTCTTATGATAAAATTTTTGTAGTCCTTTAGATACTAAAACAAAATAATCAAGATTCTTAGCACTTCTAATAACATCTGTAGCATATTTCATATCATCATGATAATGATTATGTTCCCATCCTATTTTTAGAGTTTTCTCTTTACCATATTCACTTAGTAATTCATTTAAGAAAACACGAGTTGATATTATAACATCTGCATCAGTATTTTTTATATAATCTACCATACTCTTACGTCTTTTATATAGTATTTTAAGACTTTTTAAAGATTCTTTTCCTAGACTTATTAATTTTAAGTTATGTAAAGCTTCACTCCACTCTTTTCTATTAGGGCTTAATTTAGCTGGTAAGAGATAAGTTACTTTAATATTTTCATTAATATCAAAAACAGGTTTATCATAAAGTTTATAAATAGATACTATTTCAATATTGTATTTATTTAATTTAGCAAGTGAATTAGCAAGAGAGACAATTGCTTTTTCAACTCCACCATATCCTAGATGTAATGCTAATATAGATATTTTCTTTTTCAAAAGGTGACACCTCCATTCATGTATATTAATTTAATCAATCTTAGTATATATTAAATTTAAGAATTAGGCAACGATTAACATCATAATAAAAAGAAAAATCCAGTTTTAACTGGTTACTTTGATTCTACAAATAGAAAAAGAGCTTTATGCTCTAAAAATTCTTATCTCTTAAGAATGGTGGAAAATCATAATCTGTATCATCTAATAATTCTCCTCCATCGTCATCATCATTATCTTCTGTTTGCGGAATTGTAGAAACATAAGATATTTCATCACGACTTCTTCTATTAGGAGCAGCATTAGAAAATACTGGTTGTTTTGCATTTCCTGTTTCTTTCTTATCAAAACCAGTTGCAATTACAGTAACAATCACTTCATCAGACAAGTTCTCATTAATAACAGAACCAAATATTGTATTTATATCATTACCTGAAGCAGCTCTTACAACCTCAGCAGCTTGTTCAGCTTCAAATAATGTAAGATTAACACCACCAGTAATATTTATTATAGCATCAGTAGCACCACTTATACTTGTTTCAAGTAATGGACTAGAAACTGCTTGTTGTGCTGCCTCTATTGCTCTATCTTCTCCCATGCCAATACCAATACCAATAATCGCTCTACCTGAATCCTTCATTACTGATTGAACATCAGCAAAGTCTAAGTTAACAAGACCAACTACAGCAATTAAGTCTGATATTGATTGAACACCGCGACGAAGGACATTATCAACTTCTTTAAATGCTTCTAACATCGGAGTTGTTTTATCAATAATTTCTCTTAATCTATCATTAGGTATAACAATTAATGTATCTACATGTTTTTCAAGTTCAGCTAATCCTGCTAGTGCATTATCCATTCTTTTCTTACCTTCAAAAGTAAAAGGTTTAGTAACAATAGCAACTGTTAAAGCTCCTAAAGCTTGGGCAATTTCAGCGACAACAGGAGCAGCTCCTGTTCCTGTTCCTCCACCCATACCACAAGTAATAAATACCATATCTGCACCAGTTAAAGCATCTTCTATTTCTTTCTTAGATTCTAAAGCAGCCTCTTTTCCAATATCAGGTCTACTACCTGCACCTAACCCATCAGTAAGATTAGCACCAAGTTGAATCTTTACATCTGCTTTAGAATTATTTAATACTTGCAAATCAGTATTAGCAACTATAAATTCTACACCTTTAACACCAGATTCTACCATTCTATTAACGGCATTACCGCCGCCACCGCCACAACCGATTACTTTTATTTTCGCTAATTGATCCATTTCTAGTCCGTTTCCCATCAAAAGTTCCTCCTTAATTAGTTATCAAAAAAGTGACCAAAAAATTTATTTGTCATACTATCATTATTTGCATTTTTCCTTTTAGGTGATATAAAATTCTCTATCTCATCAAGACTAAACATATTTATATTTCTCTCTTTTAACATACATTTCTTATCAAAATACTTACAAGCTCCAAAAGCACTTGTATATTTATTATGTCTTGCTCCTATCTCTTTCATATTAAAACAACTAGAGGTACTACCTAAAGTTTCTTCAACTAGATAGTTAAAACCTGCAAGTTCGCTAATACCACCTACTACAATTATATAACTTATTTCTCTTTTTGTTAAGCGATTTATTTCATTTTTTGCAAGTTTTAA
>CALVIV010000067.1 GCA_944331935.1 uncultured Bacilli bacterium
GACTAGTACTAGTTCCTGACCTGGTTTACTAGGTTGGTTAATCTCCAACTATATAATTAGTGCTTACTGTCGCACCACATTCTCTCCTCCTAGTTAATAATCTATCTGGTATTTGTGAAATTTATATGAAATTTTTCAAAAAAACACTTGATTTAATAAAAGTTATTTGCTATTCTAATATTGCTTAATGAAAAAAAGCAAAAAAAGTCTTGCATTTCTTTCTACTTTAGTGTAGAATGTAAATGTGCTAGCAATTGCGGGCCTGTAGCTCAGTCGGTTAGAGCACTTGCTTGATAAGCAAGGGGTCACAGGTTCAAGTCCTGTCAGGCCCACCATTTAATTATATATGCCTCAATAGCTCAGTTGGTTAGAGCACTTGACTGTTAATCAAGGGGTCCTAGGTTCAAGTCCTAGTTGAGGCGCCATTTATTTTTATTTTTTTATGTAAAGAAAAAGACATTAAACTACATATGGCCAGTTGGTGAAGCGGCTTAACACACTACCCTTTCACGGTAGCATTCACGGATTCGAATTCCGTACTGGTCACCAAATAGAGATTCAAGTTCCTCCGTGAAAGGGGGAACTTTTCTTATACTATATAGAAAAATTCCTTGACATTTATATTTCTTTAGGGTAATATTATAAGTGTCTTATGACAAATATATTATTATTTTATGCGTTTTGGAGTAGTACTCAAGAGGCTGAAGAGGCGCCCCTGCTAAGGGTGTAGGTCGGGCAACTGGCGCGAGAGTTCAAATCTCTCCTACTCCGCCATTAAAAAATCAAAAACTTACTAGTGTCAAACTGGTAAGTTTTTTCTTATTTTGGCAATATCATCTTTCAAATTATACCATTTAATCTGGACTATAAATTTATCAATATCATTATTACGTCCTTTAGATGCAAATATTAATTTAGAAAAATGAATTGTTGATGATGGCTCTTTCTTTAAAGAAAGTAGCAATTTAATTATTTCATCTTTAGTAATATAAGTAAAATTATCAACTGTTCCATGGATTAAGATATCCGTGCTTCCTATTACAAAACGATTAATTAATTTGATAAGTAAATCTTCATGTTTCATAAAATACTTATTAACTTTTCTTATTTTTCTTTTAAGTTTTAACTTATAATCCGGAAAAGTTAATATTCTTTTGCCACTACCATTACGAGTACCATCGGCAAAGAAATAGTCAAGTATTATATCTATAATCTTAGGTGGAACTTTTTCTTGTTCTAAGAACTTAGTAAAATTATAGATATATTCATTATGAACTGTATTACATTTACCCATTTTAATACTAATGGATTTCTTTACTTTACCTACTTTAATCCAGATATCTTCTTTAGTTCTCTCAAAATTAACATAGGCAGATATTTTCATATCGTTGTTAATATACGGAAAGTTGGCCAGAAGAAATTTTCTAAACATGAGATTTACTTCTCCTACTTTCTTACCATTAAGGTAGTTAAAGAAGTCCCATTCGTTGTCAAAACCGTAGTTCCGTTTGATTTATAACACCTCCTTCATAATAATTATTTGCAAGAAATAAAAAAATGCTTCAAAAATTTTCGAAGCATTATATTTTTAGTTTTTTAACTATCTTATCTACTAATATTTCAAATAGTTTATATAGTTCATGTGATGCAAACATTAGGATAAAGGTTATAAATATCATTAGGTAATCAAAATGAGTAATTGAGAAAAGGGTTGTTAAGTTCATTATACAGTAGATGAATAAGTAAAACATTAAGGCAAAGAGAATTAGACGAATTCTATTAAATGGTTGGCATACTTTATATAAAAGAATGAATGATACATAAGCTGTTATTGTTAAAGATAAGGTTGATACTTTAGCATACGTCAAGCCTATAGCATTTCCAAATAATGTTATGATAACTATATTTAGAACTATTACAAAAGCAGGAGGAGCCGCCTTTTTTAGGACATTGACTAAGAAGTTACCCTCTACTCTATCTTTATTAGGCTCTAAAGCTAGTATGAATGATGGTATTCCTATCGTTACAACACTTGATAAGGTAAGTTGAACGGGAATAAAGGGGTATGACTCTTCTAAGAAAAGGAAGATAAAGGCAAGAAGTCCTGCATAGATTGTTTTAACTAGGAAAAGAGAGGCAGAACGTTGTAAGTTATTAATACTTCTTCTTCCTTCTAAAACGACACTAGGCATAGAATCAAAGTTAGAATCTAATAAGACAAGTTGGGAAACACTTCTTGCAGCATCTGTACCACTAGCCATAGCGATAGAACAATCTGCTTCCTTTAAAGCAAGGCAGTCATTAACTCCATCTCCTGTCATGGCTACAGTATTTCCGGCATCTTTTAAAGCTTTAATTAAGATATGCTTTTCTTCCGGTTTAACTCTACCAAAAACATCATATTTTAAGGCGGAGTCTCTAATCTCTTCTTCACTATGTAAAGTAGATAAATCAATGGCTTTTAAGTTATCCCCTACTTTAGCACGTCTTGCAATATTTAAAACGGTATTTTTATTATCTCCTGAGATAATTTTAACTTTTACTCCCTGGTCTTTAAAGTATTTAATAGTAGACTCAGCTTCTTTTCTTATTTTATCTTGAAGCAAGACATAACCTAATAACTTTTGTTTTTCATTCTTCTTATTATAATTACTATATTCTACGACTGCTACTACTCTTGCATCAGTTGTTAAGCCATCTACTTCTTCTTTATATTTTTTATAATCTTTTAAAAGAAATTCGGGCGCTCCTATAAATATTGCTTTATCATCTTTCATTACTAGCCCAGAGCATTTAGTAGTAGAATTAAAGGGTACTATTTTCTCATAATCTACTTTATTTTTATTATAGAAAGCATTCTTTAAAGCCTTTGCAGTAGGATTATCATCATCTATAATATGAACAACACTTCCAAGTAAATCCTTTAATTCTACTTTTGACATTTCTTTAGCAATGACATCTTTTACTTCCATAACTCCTTCAGTAATAGTGCCTGTTTTATCAAGACAGATAACATTAACTCTTGCAAGGGTTTCAATACAATATAAATCTTGCACTAAGACTTTTCTTCTTGATAGTCTTATAACACTAACAGCGAAAACTGTACTTGTAAGTAAAACTAGTCCTTCTGGTATCATACCGATAAGGGCGGCGACAGTATTAACAACAGCATTTTCAAAGGTATTATCAGGTAAAAATATCTGTCTAGCAAATAAAAGTATTCCTAAAGGTACGATTACAAATGAGATAGTCTTTACTATTTTATTTAAACTTCTCATAATCTCACTAGATACTTCTTTAATATATTTAGTATCACTACTTATTTTAGCAGTATAGTTATCATAACCAATATGCTCTACTTTACATATACAAGTACCACTTACAATAAAACTACCTGATAAAAGCATATCTCCTTCTTTTTTTAAGACATTTTCTTCTTCTCCTGTTATAAAAGACTCATCTACTAAGACTTCTCCTTCTTTAATGATAGAATCTACTACTATTTGATTACCGCTAGTAAATTTAACAATATCATCAAGAACTACTTCATCTAAAGATACTTCTTCTATTTTAGAATCTCTTATTACTTTAATCTTATGCTCTGAGATTACGGATAGTTTATCTATGGTATACTTGGACCTTAACTCTTGAATAGTACTAATTAAGGTATTTAGAACGATTATAATTATAAAAGTTAAGTTTTTAAAAGAACCAACAGATATTATTGCAACTGCTAGGACAATATTAATGATATTAAATAAAGTAAAAGCATTTTCTACTATTATTTCTTTAACGCTTTTAGTTTTAACATCAGTATTAAAATTAACTAGATTATCAGCAATTCTTTCTTCTATTTGGCTTTTAGTTAAACCTCTTTTTATATCAGGATTATATCTTTTTATTTTATCTTTCATATACATCACTATCTTTCTACATCACTTTTATTTAATAATAACATATTTTTCATAAATATGTGATATAATAATGGCAAGAAAAAAGGAAGGTGTTTATTTTATGCGAAGTTTTATTAATTATTTACTTACTATTACTTTGTTTATTGCTGTTATTGTTACTATTGCCATTTTTACTGTGGGAAGTCTTACTAGTCCTAGTTCAACAAGGAAGATGCTTGATAATATTGACTATGATGTAGTTATCAGTGATTTTAAAGATACTGATTATGGGAAAGAACTTTATAATTATGCAGATAGTTATGGTGTTTCTTCTGATAAAGTAGATTCTATTTTAAAGACTGAGGAAGCAAAAGATTATGTTAATAAAGTATTACAACAAGGAATTGATGCTTATTTAAATAATGGTAGCATTGAAATTAATGATGAGACTAAAGAATTTATTGATAAGGCAAATAAGAAGTATGAACTTAATTTAGATGATAATGAGATAAATGAACTTGAAAGTTATGCCAATGAAGCGATTAATGATAACTTAAATGTAGTTGTGGGTAATACTGATAATAATGATGATAATGATAATAATAATGATAATACTAATTCTATAACTCAAGGACAGTTTTTAATTGATATTATAAAGATTTGTAGAGATGATAATTTACATACTACTCTTTATATAATAATTGGTGTTATTACTTTGTTATTATTTATAAGTAGTTTTAAGAAGAAGAACTTCTTAGAATATATCGGTATTGTTTCTATAACAGTGGCGATATCTACTCTACTATTTAATGGTTTAATGGCTTTAATAAGTGATAGAATGACTAGTGTTGCTAATGCTACTATTATCTTAAAACCTGTTACTGATACATTCTATATGATTACATTTATTGGTATTATTCTTGGAATTGTTTTACTTATTGCACAGCATTTTATTAATAAACATGTTAATAAAGAAGTTGTTCCTTTCTAGAAATAACTTCTTTTTTCTTTATTTTTTTGATAATTTGTAACAAAAAATACTTTATTTTTTAGAGTTTCTATGCTATATTATATGAGTAATCAATTTATGGGCTGTTAGCTCAGTTGGTAGAGCAACTGACTCTTAATCAGTGGGTCTAGGGTTCGAATCCCTAACAGCCCACCACTATTTAGAGGTTCAACTAGGTCTTTTGGCTTAGTTTTATTTTACAAATAAAAATACAGGGGGAAAATAATATTATGATGTCAGAGCAGACGATTAAATTAATAGAGTTAATAAATGAAGGAAAAACTTGTAATGAGATATGTCATATATTAAATATTTCAAATAAGCAGCTTTATAATAACTTAACTATTTTACAAAATAAGGGTTTTCATTACAAAAGAAAATATTATTCTAATGGTGCAATTGTATATGAGCCTATTAAATCTATTAAAAAGATAAATGAGTTTTATACAAGTAACGAAAGTTCTATAATAACTGATTCAAATGAATTAGAACTCAAAGTATTATTAATTTCTGATTTACATTATGGTAATGAATTTGAAAGAAATGATTTAGTTGATAGAGCTTTTAACTATTGTATAAAAAATGACATACATATTATTTTCCTATGTGGAGATATGATTGATGGTACATTTAGTCATGTAGAACAAGATATTTCAAATGTATATGAGCAAATTGAACACTTTGTTAAAGATTATCCCTTTGATAAAAACATTTTAACTTTCAGTGTTGGGGGTAATCATGATGAAAATGGATTAAGAAAAAGCGGACAAAATATAATTGAAATATTAAGAAATTACAGGCATGATATTATAATCAGTAGTTATAATAATTTTTTTATAGATACGCTATGTTGTAGAATTTGAGGGATAGTGATATAATGATAGTGTCGAGAGTGAATTTAGAAAGGAATATCTTTGAT
>CALVIV010000068.1 GCA_944331935.1 uncultured Bacilli bacterium
ATTATTACTAATCTTTTTAGACCAGCAAAAAAGAATGCTGAAAATTTACTCAGCACCCTTTAATGTCGAAGAACCAAGATAACAAAACTGTAATAAAATTTACAGTTTTTTTGTGATATAGTGATAAGGAAAGGAGAAATTATGGAAGTTTTAAAAGTTAATAATTTAAAAAAATATTATGGTAATAATACTAATATTACTAAAGCTTTAAATAATATATCATTTACTGTTAATGATAATGAGTTCCTTGCTATTATGGGAGCAAGTGGTAGTGGTAAAACAACATTACTTAACACTATATCGACAATAGATACTGTTACTAGTGGTAATATTATTATTAATGGAGTTGATATTACTAATTTATCAGAAGAAGAATTATCTAATTTTAGAAAGGAAAATCTTGGTTTTGTTTTTCAAGATTTTAATTTATTAGATACTCTAACTATAAAAGAAAATATTGCCTTATTTTTGATAATTAATAAAGAAGATAAAAGTAAAATAGATGATTTAGTCTTAGATATTAGTGAAAAACTAGGTATTAGTGATATTTTAAATAAATATCCTTATGAAGTAAGTGGTGGTCAAAAACAACGTTGTGCTTGTGCAAGAGCTCTTATCAATAACCCTAAACTAATACTTGCCGATGAACCAACAGGGGCCTTAGATTCTCGTAATGCTAGAGTCTTATTAGAAACTTTTAAAGAGATGAATGAAGAGTTAAACTCTACTATTCTTATGGTTACTCATGATGCTTTTTCAGCAAGTTATGCTAGTCGTGTTTTATTTATTAAAGATGGAGAGATTTTTAATGAAATAATTAAAGGTAAAAAGACAAGGAAAGAGTTTTATGATGAGATTATAGATGTTTTAACATTACTTGGAGGAGACGTTAAATAATGCTTTTTAAACTTAGTTTGGGTAATGCTAAAAGAAGTGTTAAAGACTATCTAATCTATATAGTTACTATCACAATAGCATTTTCCCTTATGTTTTCTTTTAATCTTATCTCTAACTCTAAAGATATTCTTGATTTAGCCGATATGATGAAAAACTTTCGTATTGCCATGATTTTTGTTAGTTTAATAGTCTGTTTTGTCTTAGGATTTTTAATTAATTATATGATTAAATTTATCTTTAAAAGACGAAGTAAAGAGTTTGGACTATATCTATTACTTGGAATTAGTAAGAAAGATATCTCTCTTATGTTTATCTTAGAAAACTTAATACTAGGTTTTATCTCTTTAGTCTTATCATTTTTTGTAGGTATTTTACTTAGTACTATTATTTCAAGTATTATCTTAAATATCTTTAATGCTCCATATCTTGTTAAATTACCTACTGATTATTTAGTACCTATTCTTTTATCTTTAGGATACTTTTTACTTATATATCTTGTAGTATTACTTTTAACTAAAAGAAGGATTAAACGTCTTAAAATACATGATTTATTATATTTAGATTCTCATAATGAAAAGAGTAAAGTAACTAAAAAGAAATCTCTTGTTACTTTTATAATCTCTCTTATTCTTGTTATGGGAGGACTACTTATCTTTAATAATGAGTTTAAAGGTGTAGGAATAGAGCCTGATACTTTATTAGTAATTTTATCTATTATTATGTTAATAGGTGGTATCTACTTATTTATATCATCTTTTGCAGACTTTCTTTTATCTTTTGTCTTAAAACATAAAACTCTTAAATATAATAAAGATAATCTCTTTGTTATGAGACAGTTTAATGCTAAAGTTAAGACGATGAAGAAGTCTTTAGGAACTTTATCTTTATTAATAACACTAACTCTTGTATCTTTAACATTTTCTTTAATGTTTAATAAAATATTTGATATCCAAATAGATATGTCCGCTCCCTATGATGTTACAATTATTGATGATGAAGAGAATTTTGATAAATATATAAATCATATTAAGAAAGAATATACGATAGATGAGGTATTTACTTATCATGAATACTTTAATGATGTAAATTATGTTAATGATAATTTATCTTATGACTATCAGGGGTGGAGAGGCACTGATACTTATTTAAGAGTTAGTGACTATAATAAACTATTAGAACTTAAAGGAAGAGGCCCTATCACCTTAAAAGATAATGAATATTATATTCACTCATCTAGTAGTGTTTACGATGGTATTATGGATATTAAAGATAAACTTAAGACAATTAAAGTAGGAGATAAAACTTTAAAACTAAAAGATGTAACAAGTCTTTATTATACGTCTAGTTGGTCTTATGGTAATGGTTTTGTTATTGTAGTACCTGATAATATCGTTGATAATTTAAAGTCTGAATCTGATACTTTAGTAGTTGATACTAAAGAAGAGACTAAAGAAGAGTTAAATAATGAACTTCTTAATATCTTAGATAGTGATATTTGTGAGAGAGACCCTGAAACTGGTGCGACTTACTGTTATGCTTCTGCAAATGTTTTTGTCAAAGGTTATTACTTAGCGATGAATAAATCTGTTATGACAATTATGGACTTTACCTTATTTTATCTAGCCTTTATCTTTACAGTAGTAACTGGTACTATTATTTCTGTTCAAAGTATAAATGATGGTATTACTTATAAAAAGTACTATGATACTTTAAATAAACTTGGACTTAGTAAAAGAAATATTTTAAAAACAGTTAGAAAACAATTACTTATATATTTCTTATTCCCAGTAATACTTCCATTTATTATTAACTTCTTTATTACTACAAGCTTAAATCATGTCTTTTCAGCATTTCTACCTACTAGTATGACCTATCTATCCTTTATCTTCTTAAGTTCTATTCTTTTCTTAAGTATATATCTAATATATTACTTAGTCTCTTACTTTTCTTTTAAAAGATGTTTAGACTACTAATTATGAAAAATAGTAATTTTACTATTTTTCTTTAATATTGACTTAAGAGTTTTAGAAATATAAAATAAGTATAGAAAGGTTAGATTTATGGAAAGAATATTAATTATAGAAGATGATAAAACTATTAGAGAAGAGTTATCTATCTTACTTACTAATAATAATTATAATGTTAGTAGTATAGAAGATTTTCTTAATATAGAGAAATATCTTAAAGAGATAAATCCTGATTTAATTTTATTAGATATTAACTTACCTAATACTAATGGCTATGAAGTAATTAAAAAGATTAAAAAAGTTACTTTAAAGCCTGTTATCTTTGTTACTAGTAGAAATACTTTAGAAGATGAGATAAAGAGTTTAAGTAGTGGAGGATATGACTTTATAACTAAACCTTATAATAAAGAGTTATTACTTCTTAAGATTAGAAAATGTTTAGATGAAGTTAATCCTAAAAATCATAAAGAACTTGTAGTAAATGGGGTAGTCTTAGATTTACATTTATCTTTAATTAAATATCAAGATAAAGAGATAGAACTAACTAGAAATGAGTTTTTACTAATGTATTATCTATTCTTAAACTATCCTAATACTTTATCTAAAGATATGTTAATAGAGTATTTATGGAATGATAAGTTTTATTTAGATGAAAATATCTTAATAGTTAATATTAATAGATTAAGAAATAAATTAAGAGATATAGGACTAGATGATTTTATTAAAACAGTTAGAGGTGTTGGTTATAAGTTATGATGTTTTTAGAGTATTTAGAAGAAAAGATATTTTTTATAATTATTAGTTTGATTTTTACCTTATTTCTTAGTATCTATCTCTTATTAATAGGAGTTAATGCTAGTCTTATCATCTTACTTGCTATCCTAATAATTGCTTTTATCTTTATATCTTTATTAGTTAGTTATCTTTTAATTAAGAAAAGATATGAGAAAATAGTTAATCTAGTAGATTCTTTAGATGAGAAATATCTAATTAAAGAAGTAATAGATAAACCTAAAAATCTAGAGAATAAGGCCTATTACTATGCTTTAGATAAGGGTTGTAAAGCTTTAAATGATAAGTTAAGTGAAGTAGAAAATTCTAAGAATGAGTATCTTGACTTCTTAGATAGTTTTATTCATGAAGTTAAGACACCTATTTCGGCTTTATCTCTATATGCTGATAATAATAATGATGAAAGAATTAAAGAAGAAGTATTAAAGATTAGTAGATTAGTTGATAAAATGTTATTTTATGCAAGAAGTGATGTCGTAGAGAAAGATTATTTTATTAAAGAAGTAACACTTGCTGACCTTGTTCATCCTGTATTATTAGAGTATAAGAGTTATCTCCTTAATTATCATATTAAAGTAGAAGTTAAAAACTTAGATAACTTAGTAGTTTATACTGATATTAAATGGTTAAATTTTATAATAGGACAGATAATTAGTAATTCCCTAAAATATCAAAATAAAAAAGATAGACTAGTTATAATAAAAGGTATTAGTACTAAAAATAATATAAAATTAGAAATATATGATAATGGAGTAGGGATAAAAGAAGCTGATGTATCTAAAGTATTTGAAAAAGGCTTTACAGGCAGTAACAGAAATAAAAAAAATGCTAGCGGTATAGGACTTTATCTTACAAAGAAACTATGTGATAAACTTGGTATTGATATTAAAATAGAATCAGTCTATTTAAAATATACTAAAGTAGTTATTACTTTTCCTAAAGGTAATTATTTTATAAAATAGATAAACTTACATTAGTGCATAAAGTTACTTAAAGTTTCATATTTTTGCAGTCAACTGCAAAAACATTGACATATCTATTATTATAATATTATAGATAGGAGGTATTGATTAAAATGAATGATAAAAAGATTATACGTACTAACTATTTAAATGAATTAAGTAATTATAAAGATTAAAGTATTAACAGGTATTAAAAGAAGTGGTAAATCTACAATATTAGAACAGTATAGAGATTTATTAAAAAAAGAAGGAGTTAATGAGAATAATATAATCTATATAAACTTTGAAGATAATAATTATAAATATTTATTAGATTCAGATAAATTACATACTTATATTTTAGATAATACAGATTCTAAAGTTAAAAACTATATATTTTTAGATGAGATTCAAAATGTTCCACTCTTTCAAAAATGTATAGATAGCCTATATTTAAGAAAATACTTAGATATCTATATCACGGGTTCTAACTCTTATATGTTATCTGGAGAACTTGCAACCTACCTTACAGGAAGATATATAGAAATACACGTACTACCTTTATCGTTTAAAGAGTATTTGAGTTATTATGGAGAAAGTGATGAGTTGAAAAAATATAATGATTATATTATGTATGGAGGTTTTCCTTATTTAATAAATTTAGATAACGATGAAGAGAAACTTAAATATTTAGATAGTATTTATAATACAGTTATTGTAAAAGATATAATAAATAGAAAAAAAATTAAAGATGTGTTAGTCTTAGAAAGTGTTTGTAAATTCCTTTTTGATAATATTGGCTCCTTAGTATCTATAAATAAAATAAGTAATACTTTAACATCTCTAGGAAGAAGCTCTTCTACTCATACAATAGAAGAATATGTAGGAGCATTATTAAACAGTTATATATTATATAAAGTTAATAGATTTGATGTTAAAGGTAAGGGGTTACTTAAAACCCAAGAAAAATATTATTTATCAGATTTAGGATTAAGAACATATCTTTTAGGAAGAAATCATAATAAAGATTTAGGACATATTCTTGAAAATATTCGCTATGTTGTAGAATTTGAGGGATGATAGTGATAATCTTCATAGACATCATAGAAATCTAATATACTATGATTGT
>CALVIV010000069.1 GCA_944331935.1 uncultured Bacilli bacterium
GCGATATATAATTGGGATCACTAATTATGACATTTTAACTTTACCATTTTTGTGCATTTTTATATTGACTTTTATAGGTGTCTTTTTGTCGTGATTTAAAATATAAATGTTTGGGAAGAAAAAAATAGGTAAAATTTATTTTTATCAATTTCTACCTATTTTTTTTAATTAATTATTTTTACTCTTTTTTACTGTAAATTAAAAGATAGGCTTTATAGGCCTATCGCTTAAGTTATATTACTTATTTATTAGTATAACTTCCGCTAACTTGATTTAATCCATTTTGTACTAAACGTCTAGTGATTTCACCACCAACTGAACCGTTAGCACGACTAGTAGCATCTGGTCCTAAATTAACACCAAATTCGTTAGCTATTTCATATTTCATTTTATCAATAGCTTGTTTAGCACCAGGAACTCTCATTTTCATTGAACCAGTGTTCATATTGTTGTTCATTTGTTTCACCTCCTACACTAGTAGAATGTGAAGTTTTTTAATTTTAATACATTTTTTTTACTGGTAATTTTTACCTATAAAATATTTTCATAATTTTTTTCATTCTTATAGATAAAAGTATTATCTACTGTCTCTTTTAAAATCTCTTCATAGTTAACTTTTTCCTCTTCTTTTAAAGTCTCTTCTAAACTTGGATTAATTATAGGATGTTTTGGTACAAATACTGTACAACAATCTTCATAAGGTAAAATACTTGTATTATAAGTATCTATTTTTTTAGCAATAGATATTATTTCTAATTTATCTAGACATGCAACTGGTCTTATTACAGGTAAATTAGTTACATTATTTATTACATACATACTATTTAAAGTTTGTGATGCAACTTGTCCAATAGATTCTCCATTAATTATAACTTTAGCATTATATTTTTTACATAAAGCAGACATTATTCTATACATCATTCTTCTCATAATTGTAATAACATAATTAGGTGATACACTTTTATAGATTTCTTCTTGTATTTTAGTAAATGGTACGATATATAAATTTATATCATTAGTATAGACTTTTAACTTATTTACTAAAGTTATTACTTTTTCTCTAGCTTCTAAACTAGTATGAGGTATCGCTTCAAAGTAGACAGCATCTACTTTTATTCCTCGCTTCATAGCAAGAAATCCTGCTACAGGAGAATCTATTCCTCCACTTAACATTAATAATCCTTTCCCTTGAATTCCACTAGGATATCCACCAAGTCCATTAAATTCATTATAATAGATATAAGTATTCTTTTCTCTTATTTCTACATGAATAATAACTTCTGGATTATTAACATCTACTTTAATATTATCCTTATTCTTTAAAACTATACCACCAAATATTTTAGATAATTCCATACTAGTTTTAGGAAAAGATTTATCACTTCTTTTAGTTTCAACTTTAAAAGTTTTAAAGTTTTGTAATTTAACTGTTTTAATTAATTCATTCTTAATAGAATCTAAGTCACTATTAGTAACATATGCAATATGATATTTATGTATACCAAAAATCTCATGTATTTTATTAATAATAGCTTCTTCATCTTCTACATTATAATGTATATACATTCTAGACAAATCTTTTTCTATTAAAACATTGAGGTCTTTTAATTTATTTTCAATATTTTTTGTTAAAGTTTTAACAAAATAATTACGATTACCTTTTTTAGTAGTTAATTCTCCATATTTAATTAATATTACTTTTTCCATAGAGTTTCTCCTTTTATAAATCTAGACTATTTTCATCTAATAAGAATTGTTTTAAGCTCATTATGACAATTCCTTTTTCATTTCTCCATAGTTTAATATCATTTTCAACAATTATTATTCTTTTAAAGAAATCATCTATTTTAATTAATGATTTTTCTTCTTGTTCCATTTTTTCTTTAGTAGGAATAGCATAAGCTGATTGTATATAATATCTATTACTTCCTTTATTACAAACAAAATCTACTTCTAATTGTTTATGCATTTTTTTATTATTTTTATCTTTCATAGTATATTCTACTACACCAACATCAACATTAAATCCGCGCACTAATAGTTCATTATAAATTATATTCTCCATTAAGTGATTATCTTCTTGCTGTCTAAAGTTAAGTCTTACATTTCTTAAACCAATATCTGTAAAATAATATTTACTTGGAGTATTGATGTACTTCTTACCTTTAATATCATATCTTAAAGCTTTATTAATCATAAAAGCATCTATTAAATAATCTATATATGTATTAATAGTTTTAGCAGATACATTTTTAAAGCCTTTACTTTTAAAAGTATTTTCTAATTTTAAGGGATTAGTTAGGGAACCAACAGATGATGCTAATACGTTTATAAGAGATTCTAATACTTCATCTTTTTGAATATTATTTCTTTCAACTATATCATTTATATAGGTATTATTAAATAAATTATTTAAGTATTTACTTTTTTCTTCATCTGTTTTTCTTGATAAAATGTAAGGCATTCCACCATAAGTAATATATTCTTTTAAAGCTTCATCAACATTTTTAGAACTAGCAGTTAGATATTCTCTAAATGTTAGAGGATAGACTCTAACTTCATCACCTCTACCTCTAAACTCTGTAATTATATCACTTGATAAGAATTTTGAATTACTACCAGTTACATAAACATCTAAATTTTTCTTTCTTAAAAAGCTATTTAAAACACTTTCAAAACCATCTACTTTCTGTATTTCATCAAGTAAAATATAATACATTTTATCATCTTTTATTTGACCTATTATATACTTATATAATTTATGCCTATCTAAATATTCTTCATTTTCAACAGAATCTAATTCTAATTTAATAATATGATCTTCTTTCACTCCAGTACTTAATAAATAATTTTTATAAATAGGATCCATTAAGTAGGATTTACCACATCTTCTTATACCTGTGATTACTTTTATCATATCATTTTCTTTTCTATCTATTAATTTATTTAGATAGATATCTCTTTTAATCTCTTTCATTTGAATCACTCATTTCCTTTTTTTGTGACTTTTCACATTTTTTAGTAATTTAAGTATATCATTAATTATTAAAAAAATCTATATTATTTTACCAATTTTTGTGACTTTTCACACTTTTTGGGAATAACAAAAGTCATTACGAATTTTTATACATTTTGCACATTTTGCGTAATGACCTTGATTTAATATCTATTTTAATAATTCAATATTTCTCTTTTCTTCTTCCACTGCGTCTATTAATTCTTGTTCTGTAGGCATATGTAATTTATACTCTGTAGAAAATATTGTTTCATTATCTTCAGGAAGTGTATAGTTAACTATAGTTTTATTCTTATCTGTACTAAGTAAAATCCCTATAGTTTTATTTTCATCTTTACTTTTAACATCTCTATCATAATAATTTACATACATCTGCATTTGCCCTATATCTTGATGTGTTACTTTACCTATTTTTAAATCTATTATGACAAAGCATTTTAAAAGTCTATTATAAAATACTAAATCAGGGTAAAAGTGTTCTTCTCCTAGAGTTATTCTAACTTGGCTACCTACAAACATAAAACCTTTCCCTAATTCTAATAGGAATTCCTTTAAATGTTCTAAAATATTTTTTTCTAAATCAGATTCTAAATAATCAGTATTTTCTTTGATATCAAGGAACTCTAAAACAAAAGGGTCTTTTATTAAATCTTTACTTTCTTTTAGTACTTGACCTTTTTCTATTAATTCTTTTTTCTTAC
Source organism: uncultured Bacilli bacterium (assembly GCA_944331935.1). Lineage (GTDB taxonomy): Bacteria > Bacillota_I > Bacilli_A > RF39 > UBA660 > Onthousia. Next base: position 3,718 of record CALVIV010000069.1, read on the forward strand.
TTTTATCAGATGATAAAAGTAGTCTTTCATATAATAGAGAATTAATTTGTCTTTGTAGTTCTCTAACACTCCATCTTGAATTAATGCATTCGTTTAAATAAAAGCTTCGCTTTGCATCTTCGTCGATTTTAATTAATTCTAAATAATGTGACCAACTTAATTGCGACGACACTGTTGTCGCAATTGGAAAAGAAATATAAAATTTTCTCATTCTTTCTAAGTTTCTTTTCGAAAATCCTTTACCAAATTCTTCTGTTAATTTTTTAGATAATTTATCTAAAATGGCATCTCCATAGGATGCTCTTTTATCTCCTTTTTGAATATCCATAATAATCTTACCAATATTCCAATATAGATTAAGCATCTCTACATTAACAGTAGTATATACTTTATTTCTTGCATTAATTACTAGTTCTTTAATATTAGCATAAATATTATTAATTTCAGTTTCTTCTATTAATTCTGTAGTCATAAGCCTCCTTTACAGATTATCTTTTAATATTTTTATAAACTCTTTCGCTTCCTCTAAAGTATTATCTTTAGATAAAGAAAGTCTTAATGATGTTCTAGATATCTCTTTATCTTTAGTTAATTCATAAATACTCTTAGAGTAATCTTCTTTAGAAGAACAAGCTGTTTTAGTAGATAAATAGACATCATAAGATTCTAATTTATGTATCATTGTCTCTGGTTTAATCCCTTTAATACTAAAGTTTAAGATATAAGGAGAAGAGTCTAGTTTAGAGTTTATAGTAACACTGTCTAACTTACTTAACTCATCTCTTAGATAGTTATTAATCTCTTTTACTTTTAGATAAGCTTTAGGTTGGTCTTCTAAGGCTAAACGTAGAGCTTTAGCAAAAGAGGCAATTAGAGGTAAAGCAGGTGTTCCTGCTCTATATATTGTTTGACTTTCTCCTCCGTTAATTAATGGAGATAAGTTAATCTTCTCTTTTTTTATTAATATAGCAATTCCTTTAAGACCATTAAATTTATGAGCAGAAGCTGAAAATAAATCGACATTAGTTAAATCTACAGTTATTTTACTAAGACTTTGGGTACCATCAACATGGAATATGGCCTTACTATTTTCTTTAATTATTTTACCTATATTATCTATATCTTGAATTATACCTAGTTCACTATTAACATGATGAATAGAAACAAGTACGGGGTCTAGTTTTAACTTTTCTTTTAAATCATTAATATCTATATGATAGGTGTCATCTAATTTTAAATTAATTACTTCTACATCTTTTAGACTATTTAGGGTATTAGTAATAGAAGGATGCTCTAAAATAGTAGTTAGTATAATTCTTTTTCTATTAGGATAAGCATCTAATACTCCTTTAATCGCTAAATTGTTAGATTCACTACTACTACTAGTAAATATTACTTCATCTTCTTTTACTTTTAGAAGACTTGCTACTTGTTTAACACTAGCATTCATTAGTTTTCTACTTTCAAAGCCTAATTTATGAATAGAATTAGCATTACCAATATATTCTTTAGATACCTTAACAAATGTATCTAGGACTTCATCTCTCACTTTTGTCGTGGCTGCATTATCAAAATATATCACAATTATCACCCTCTTCATTAATTATAGCATAGTTATTTTTTCTTAAGACTTTTTCTGTAGTATTATAATCTCTATATTTATTAAAGACTAATGACATATTTTTAGCAAGAGAAAAAATATTCTTAGTAAATAAAATTTTATTATTAAGAAGATATTTTTTTATATCTTTAATATGAAGAGATTCTAGAATAACTATTAGTTCTTCTATATCTGTATTATCTAGAGATGCTATTTCTTTTCTATTAAAGCCTAATCTTTGTAGTATTTTTTTATCATTTATTTTCATAGGCCCTCCGGTTAATTAACTATACTACTATTGTTTAGACTAAAATGCAAGAAATATTAAAAGTTTTGTGACTTTTTTTTCAAAATGTCCGCTTTTGTATTTTCGTTTACAAAACAAAATGTCCTATTATAAAAATCGGT
>CALVIV010000070.1 GCA_944331935.1 uncultured Bacilli bacterium
CAACTCCTTTCACAAGTGATATATATTATATCATGATGTGTAAAATTTTGTGTCCCAATATCTATACTAGCACCATTTTGATAATAAATTAGGTAAATATTTGTCAAAATGTTCTAACTATTTTGAAGTTGCCTCTAAAGCATTAGAAGAAATGTATAGACAAACAGGTAAAAATAAATTTAATGATGATGGTCTAATGACTAAAGGGATTATTGTTAGATGTTTAGTCTTACCTACTAAGAGTGATGATACTAAGAAAATAATAAATTATCTATATAAAAAATACCAAGATAATATCTATCTTAGTATTATGAATCAGTATACACCAGTTAATTATATTAAAGAATATCCATACTTAAATAAAACTATTAGTGAAGATGAATATAATGATGTAATAGACTATGCCATAGATTTAGGTATTAAAAATGCTTATATGCAAGAAGGTGGTACTTGTAGTGAATCATTTATACCAGCTTTTGACCTTGAAGGAGTTTAATATAACTTCTTTTCTTTTACTTTAGAAAATTTATAATGAAATTCCCAATATATTTCTTTATTATCACTATAAAATTTTTCAAATATATCAATATTCTTATCAAATAGTTCTAAATAATTAAAATAACTATCAACTATTTCTGTCATTTTATCTGATGGAGGAGCTTTTTTTATTATTGGCATAACAATTCCATCATTAATAGCTTTTACAATCCATACAGGCTGTATTTTATCATAATCTGGATATTGTAGAAGTGAATACCCCATAATTTTAGGAAAAATATTATTAGTTGGATCATATAGAAATGGTATTTTATCATATTTAATATAATTAATAACATGATCTCCTAATAAAGAAGGCTTCAAATTAACAAATAAAGCTAATGTTCTAGGACTATTAAAAAACTCTTTAGAATCAGTAGTTGCAACATAATTTTTTATATCATTCAAAGCAAGAAAAGTTTTTAGTTGATAAGATATATTTCTACAAACTCCATATCCTTCTACTATATAAAATCCTAAATCCTCTGGAGGTAAATTATCAAAATATAGTCTATCTTTATCAAATAAAAATTTCTGTTTATAAGACAAATAACCTTTTCTATAAGCATAATAGAACATAGCTAACAAACCTGATATTTCTTCTATATCAAATTCTTCAGCAACTTCATCTAAATTAAGAAGACTATAGGCATTAAGATAAATTAAATCTTTTCTTATATTACTTTTACAATAGTCTTTAAAAAAGTCACTCATTTTTTATCTTTTCTAACCTTTCTACTTTAGAATAAATACAACCACAATAATCTTGTCTATATAGATTATAGATATGAGATAATTCTATACTTCTTTTATATCCATTTTTCTTTTTAAAATCTGCATATAAATAATTAATATTATATTTTTTAGATAACTCTTCCCCTATTTCATTTAACCATTTACTATTCTTGTAAGGACTAATAGATAAAGTTGTAGTAAAGTAATCAAAGTTATTTAGTTTAGCAATTCTTGCTGTTTCTTCTAATCTTAAGTTATAACACTTATAACATCTAATATCCCCTTCTTTTAAATCCTCTAGTCCACGAGACATATCTAAAAACTTCTCTTTATCATAATTACAGTCTAATAGTTTAATATCATAACCTACTAATTTAATAAACTTCTCTAGTTCATCTTTTCTTTTAAGATATTCTTTATAATCTGTGATATTAGGATTATAAAAGAGAATTGTTATATCAAAGTATTTAGATATCTTCTCTAAGACTGATGAAGAACAAGGAGCACAACAAGCATGTAATAATAGTGTTGGCTTATTATTTAAATCAATACTATTTAATATCTTTTCACATTCTAAGTTATAATTCATCTTTATCACCTTTTATTGTTAATAAATTTAATTTACACTAACTACATATTTATTATATAGTTTCATTTCTTCTTCTTTCTTTTTACGATTTTCTACTTTTGACCTTTTTACAGGATATACACTCTTTACTTTTAATTCTTTACCATTATTAACCCTAACAGCAACTAATATATCTGACTTTAATTGTTTATAATATTCTAATCCTTTTTTTGATTTATCATAAAACACATAATCTGGATTATTTATTATCTTCTCTAATGAATTCATCACATAATAATAATCTTCGATAGTTTCATAATCATCTATATGTCTTTCCATGCTATGCTTTATTGCTTCTTCATAAATTACAATTTTTTTGTTTTTATGTTCATTAATATTCCAATTTTCTGCTATTTCTTTACTAACTTTCCCAAGTACTCTCTTCATGCATTCTCCTAACAAATTAATATATAAATAAAGCCCGCACCTAAGTACGAGCTTATGAGTAATAGGCCTTTGCATCACTTGGCATCTCATCGAATTCTTTAAAAGAACCCTACACTTTAGACTTTAACAGTCCGCGATAGACGATGTCTTTCTATCCTCTATTACTCAATCATAATATACAATACTTAAAGTCTTAAATGTATTGTAATTATTAAATTAAGGACAAAATCCTTAGATGTGACATATATTTTATAGCACACCCGATAAAAAGTCAATTATTAAATAAAACTTTTTACATTCTTATTATAACATTTAATCAATACTTTTACTATAAAATATTTTATTTTATCTAATCATCACCTTTTATTAAAAATGTTGCATATAGAGGTATAGATTTAATATTAGTTTTAGGATCATATCCAAAATCTTTAGTACTTATTCTTATTGCATATTTTGGTTTAAATTTCTCTATATATAATTTTAAGCTTTTAGATTGAGTAGCATTTCCTGTCTTTACTTCTACTGGTATAATTCCATCTTTTGTATATAATAGAAAAGCAACTTTACTTGTATTATTACTTCTATAATAATATAAATCAAATCCATTACATACTAACTGATTAGCAACAAAGTTTTCTGCTATTACACCTTTATATAGTGATATATTATCACTTAAAATATCTTCGATATTTAGTTTTAAAATATTATTAAGTATACCTACATCACTTAAATATAATTTAAAAGTATCAACATCTACAAAACCTTCAAGAGGTATTTCTGGAGTTTTAATAGCTTTACAACGTAAAACCATATTACTAGCTTCTAACCAATCAATAGCAGTAGCATATTCTCTTGCTCTAGCATCTTTAGATACATTAGAATATTGAAATTTATTAGAAATATTAGATAACTGAGAAGGTAGAGAATCATATACTCTATTTATTCTTAAAGCTTCGTTTTCATTAGTAACATATTTATCCATATCTTTAAAATATGAACTAACAATATCAGTTAAAATTGTTTTATCATACTTAATATAATCACCCTTAGTCTTTACCATATTACTAATGCTCTCAGGCATACCACCTGTTATTAAATATATCCTATATAAATTTAAGGCTTTCTCATGTATTGGAGAAGTTATTTGTTTATTATTCTTATAACAATCTTTAATAAGGTCTATTAGCATTTCCTGATTCATAGCAACTAAAAACTCCTCAAAGTCCATTGGATACATATTTAACATTTTTACTTTTCCTACTGGAAAAGAAAATTTTGATCTTTTTAATTTAACACCAAAAAGACTACCAGCACAAATTATTCTAACATTATTATGATTTTCTTGGAAGTATTTAAGTTCTGCTATTAATTTTTCACTTTCTTGTATCTCATCAATGAAAAGAATAGTATCTTCTTTTTCAAAATCAAAGTCTAATAATAGTTTTAGTCTATTAAACTTTTCAAGTGATGCTAAATTTGATTCATATAACTCTATTACGTTAGTATTTTCAAATAGATTAACATAAACATAATTACTATATTCATTTTTACAAAATTCATTTATTATATAAGTCTTACCAGATTGTCTAACTCCAAGTACCATTAAAGGCTTTACATTATCAGTATTATTTTTCCATTTTAATAATTCATCATATATTTTTCTTTTCATAACTAGTTCTCCTCTTATAATGATATAATATCATTAATTATTAAATATTTCAATCATTTTCTCACGTTTTTGGCAGGACTTTTTAGATAATTTTACACGTTTTTTTATAGGACTTTTAATGAAATTTATCACGATTTCTTAAAAACAGACTATTTTTTTAATTATAATAATCATATCAATATCATAAAATTCTTTTTATTAGCATATCTATTACTGGTGATATCATGTCTAACTTTACTTATGCATTTATATTATCTACTTTAGCAGGGCTTTCTACATTAATTGGTTTTATCCCCTTACTTTTTAATTTAAAGAATGAAAGAACTATTATTTTATCTTCTCTTTCTTTTGCAAGTGGTGTAATGATTTGTGTATCTCTTACTGATTTAATCCCTGAATCTTTTAATCTATTAACTTCTATATTTAAAGGTTTCCCTGCTCTTTTATTTTTATTAATATTTATTTGTCTTGGAGTTATTATTTCTATGTTAATAGATAAGTTTTTACCTAGTAATGATAATAAATCTATTAGTAATAAAAAACTATATAGATTAGGTCTTGTATCAATGCTTGCTATTATTATGCATAATATTCCTGAAGGAGTTGCTACATTTCTTTCTAGTTCTACTAATATGAGTTTAGGATTATCTTTGGCCCTTGCTATTAGTTTTCATAATATCCCAGAAGGAATAAGTATTGCTATTCCTATATACTTTAGTACTAAATCTAGACTAAAAGCTTTTCTTTATACTTTAATATCAGGCTTATCAGAACCACTAGGTGCGATACTTGCATATCTATTTTTATCTTCTATCATTAATAACTTTATTATGAGTATAATTCTATCTATAATTGCAGGGATTATGATACATATTAGTATTTATGAACTATTTAGTGAATCTTTAAGTTATAAAAAAAGAAAACTAACCTTTATCTTTTTTAGTATAGGTTTTATCTTTATGTTAATATCTCACTTCTTATTAGGTTAATTTTTCACTTCTAATTGATTAACACTAATTTTTATTCTTTAGTTTTTCAGCAAGGTTTTGCAAACCATTATAAAAAAAGGGCTGGAGCCCTTTTTTGAGTGTTGTGTAATAT
>CALVIV010000071.1 GCA_944331935.1 uncultured Bacilli bacterium
TTTTGAATTAAGATTTTCATCTCAATATCATTTTCATCTAGTATGTCTAGTTTTCCATAAAACTTTTCACACTATCACATTTACAAAACTAAACCAAAATAAAAACTGAGCTAGTTTATAAATATCTAAATCAGTTTAATTAACACAAAAATGGCGTCCCTGAGGTGATTCGAACACCCAATCTTTCGCTTAGGAGGCGAAGGCATTTTCCTATTATGCTACAGGGACATATACCTTAATCTTAACAAATAAATATTAAAATTAAGGTTATTTTTTCAAAAATCTATTGTTTTTTTTAAAGATAAAGACAAATTTTCGCGACTATTTTGCGACTATCTTATTTCTTTAAAATCTGTCCTTCCTTGTAAAATAAAGGTTTCTGATACATTTTCCTTTATTTTAAACAACCCCTTAGGAGGGCCTTGTTCTATCCGTTGAACTATGGGGACAAATTAAAAAGACAACTATATTTTAGCATATCTTTTTATATTTGTTAAGCCATAGTAGGATTTAAAATTATATTTAAATTACCATTAATCTCTTCATTATCATCAGTCCACATAGTAATAGTATAAGTCTTAGTCTCATTATTACCTAAGTTATTTTCTAGAATATAGCCATCAAGTGATAGGTTTCTTATATCAGTTTGATATCCTTCATTATCAGTTAAAATGTAATTAATATAGTTATTTTTATCATTAGTTATGTTATTAAAGTTAATAATAAAGCTTATTTCTTTATCACTATCATTAGAAACAGTTAAGTCTTTAGTAACTTTATTAGAAGAGATATCTATATAATCAAAACCTGTATAAGCGATATCTTTATTAAATTCAATATTGTTTGCCATTAAAGACTCTCTTATTCTAACTTTATGTTGATATGGTCCAAACCAAAACCAAGTAAGTAATGAGATAACTACTACTACGAAAACTATATCTATAATATATTTTCTTATTAACAAATCTCTTGTATTAGTCATAATAGAACCCCCTTTAATTAAGGCATATTATAGCATATTTTCTCCAATTAGACAAGACTATCTATAATCTTATCTAACTCCTCTTGTTCTTCTTCATTAGTATTATCAGTATCTAATTCTTTACCAAACCAATCAGGTAATATCTCTTCTTTAGATAGTTTTTTAGATACAGTTTTACTTTTAGTTGTATTAGTAGCAACTTTCTTCATCTTTTTATATTCTTTTTCTGTTAGTCTCATCGCTTCTTCAACTGTTTCAATATTAAGACGTTTCCACTGTCCTGCAATTGTTTCTAAGTAGTTACGATTTAACTTCTGATTATTTATCTTCAAAGCATAAGAAATAAGAACATTAACTACTCCGGCACTGAGCTTTTGGTCTATCATTAAGTCTTCTATTAAGTTTAAATCCCTTTTAGTAGGTTCTGCCCCCTTCATTTTACTTTTTAAATAGTCATAAGGACTAGTATTTTCAAAAGTATAAGCCATTTTAGCCCATTTAGAAGTATCACCTTCTGGTTTCTTTAAATAGTCTGGTTGTGTTTGATAAACAAGAGTTGGAAGATTTCCTACGTTTTCAAAAGAATAGTAGTTACGACAATTTTTTCTTAATAGAGTCTTATCTATTAGACCTTTCTCATTTAAAGAAGTCCTAACAAGGCCACTCATTCTCTCGGTATCAATATTATAGACTAAAGCAAGATTATTAATTAGTTTTTTAGTCTCTTTATCAAAGCATCTATTACTAACAAGGCCACTAGGAATTGATGATATTAAAAGATTAAAGTCTATCATATCATCTAAGACTATAGATGATGTTTCTTTTTTTTCTATATCTTCTATTACTTCAAATGGTTTTAGGTTACTACTTTTAAATACTTCATTAAATTTATGAGAGATATCTTCATAATCAGTTAATCTAACTCTTGGTACTTTAAACATCTCTAAGCGTTTATCATATTCTTTTTTACCTATATTATTGTATAGGACGATATTTAATATTGGATGATTAAAAAACTCATTAGCACTTATCGGAGAATATAAAAGATAAACATAGTTATTGACACTTCCCTTTTTTAGATAAGTTTTTAAAAGTCCAACCGCCTCTAACTTTTCTCTTGCTATCATAATATCTTCAAGTCTAAGTTGCATTATACTCATTAAATGATGATGATTTAAATCATCACTAAGACGATTAAACTCATCTAAGTCATCTATTAAAGTAAAGTAAAGACTAACAGCAGTATAACCTATTATAGGTTGATAAAGCATAGTTAAAAGACGTCTATCTTCTTCATGAAGGACTGTTTTATTAACTACTATATAAGTATCTGCTGGTAATAAGGTAATATTCTTCATCGTCTTCACTTCCTAAGAATTAGTATAAATTATAATTAAAAAAAAGACTAGAACTTTTTCTAATCTTTTTTACTTTTCTTTTTCTTATCAATTGGTACTATCTTAACAGTATAACCAACTGGTTCTAATATTTTGATAAGTGTATTAATTTGTGGTGATGTTATTAAATTTTCAATTCTTGTAATAGTTAATCTAATAACTCCAGATTGATTAGCCATAGCTTCTTGAGTTAAGTGATTATCCTTTCTTAATTTAATAAAATCTTGTACAAAATCATACTCTAATTCTTTTAACTTATCTTCTTTATTTTTGTCCATAAGTCTCCCTCCTGCTAATAATGTAACACAGGGTATACTATTAATCAATAGTTTTTTGAAAAAAATTACGAAATTTCGTAAATTTTGTTATTTTATGAGGCTAAATCAAGGGTGAAAGGTGAATTTTTAGTACCATTTCCCCCTGTTATTACAACATTAGATTTTAGATTCATAGATGGCCGCACACCGTAAGCACTGGACTGTCCGTTGTAGCCCACATTGCCGTTGTTGTTCACATACCGAACGTTATACACACTTTTTGGAGTTAAAATCCAATATGGTGTTGTTAAACCTGTACTAGTACTTCCGCCATTCACTGCATCTCTTTCAAATTGTCCTGCCATTAATTCTCCTAACCTTAGTAGGCCTACTTTTGCTTCTGTGGTTGTTGAAGTTGTACTACTCATATTAGTATCTGTATACTTTGCTAATTTATATGAAGTACCAACACCCACAGTACCTAAATACCAAGTTGTATTATCTTCTATCATTTCACTATAACTACTATCTACATAATTTGTTAAGTATTCCCCATTCAAGAAAGTACCTATTGTATTACTACTTGAATAATTCACTTTCCAATTACTTTCAAAGGCGCTTGTTATAAATGCATTAGAATTTTTTAATGGTTCAGCACTGACAATTTTTGTTCCTGTTCCATTTTCATGACTTACTATCCTGTATAGATTGTTTTCATTGTTTCCAAAGCGAATGTACTCTCCACTATACCTGCTTGACAACAATGTTCCTAAAAGATTAGTATCATTATCTCCGTTTAAGCGATAAGGATTATCTATTGTCCCATCGCCATCTACAATTTTAATGCTAGATTTTAGATTTATTGATGGCCGTACACCATATGCATTAGTCGGATAGTTGACACCCCACTTACCATTGTTGCTGACAGCCAGAATGCCATCCGTACTATAAGGTGTTAAAGTCCACCAATTAAGTCCATTATTTAAATAACCATTACTATCAGTTGTTCCTGTATAACTAGATTGATACTCATACATATTTAAAAGTCCTACTGCATCTGTTACTACTGTACCATCATCACTTGGTCTTGTTACACTTCCTAAATTTGTGGCATCTAATGTGGCATTCCACTTTGCATCTGTTACAATAAAGTTCTCATAATCTCTTAAATTACCTAAGAAGTCATCTACACTTGTATCATTTAACCATTCTTCCATATAACTTCCTGCAAAGTTAGGTTGATTACTAGGATTATATGAAATTGTACTTATATTCCACTGGGTTACTAACTTAGTAGTCTTGGCTTCATTATTTACACTTACTGCTCTCCATAACTTTCCACTATACCAAATATAATTATTAGGGTCTTCTCTTGTTATAAATGTATCAACTCCATCATCGTATGTATCTCCACTAGTTAAATTTTCTATAATAGTCTCTCCTGCAGATAAAGACTTCTCTCCGTCTTTACCATATACATTTATCTGCACACTAAACTGTAATCCTCCTCCATCTCCTTGAGGATTATATTCTTCTGTTACATACATTCTAAGTCTATATCTATTAGATTCACTACTACTCATACTACTTGTATATAAACTCATCTCTCCTGCTGGTCTTCCTGTATAATCATTAGCACTACTCTCTTCATTGTAAGTCTCTGGTGTCATTAACTCTTCTTCTGTTCCATCATCTTTTAATCTAGTTAGATATAACTTTATATTTGAGCCATCTATCTTTCTGTCTGATGTAGTTACATCTTTTGCACTTATCTCATAATTAATATTTACATTACCTGTAATCTCACTACTAACAGTAAAATCAAAGTACTCTCCAGGATTTAATCTCACTTTTCCTGTCGCATCTGTTGTTGGTAGTGCACCACTCATACTAATTATATTATCATCTTCAGTATAAGTCATCTTTATCGCTCCTGTTGTTATAGTGTTTACTTTAGTTCCTAGTCCACTATAATTAAAAGCCGCATAACTTACTCCTATTATTGCTATTACCATTATTATTAACACTACTAAAATTATAATATTTTCTTTCTTCTTAAACATTTTTTATTACTCCTCCTCTTATCTTTACATACCAAAAAGAACAGAATACACCTATCCTGCTCTTATAACATAATGAAAGAAAGTAATTTTATTACTTAGATTAGGGTTAAACTGCCCCCCCCCAGATAACATATTGTAAACAGGTGCTAGTATATATTTGTAGATTGACGAATTAATTTACCCCAGAATTGACGAATTATTTTACCCTGGAAATTAAAATTAGCCATATCTAC
>CALVIV010000072.1 GCA_944331935.1 uncultured Bacilli bacterium
TTGCGAAAAAGTTTTTTCTTTTTCTTTTTTTACACAGAAAAAGAGTGAAAACTAATTTTCACTCCTTAAAACTGATATAATATAGTAGGTTCGGATGTCAAATTTGACAAAATAATATATATTTGGTACAATTTTATTGTTCTTATTTGAAGGAGGAACTATGAAAAAAGTTAGTAAGCTGAGTCTTACTTTAGCATCTATTGGTGTTTTTATGATAGGCTTAGCTGGTGTATTACAGTATAAAGCTTTTCAAATAGAAGAGAATACTGTAGCTTATGAAACTGTGACAATGAATGATTTAAATGCAGGTAAAGTAGAAGAAATTAGTAATAAGAATGAAGAAAAAACTACAAATACTGTAGATGAATCTAATAATAATACTGAAGTATTAGAAAATACTTCTGAAACAGAGGAAGTAGAAGAAGTTGTTATTGAAGATGAGTTAGAGGATGTTAAAACTTATGAAGAAGTTAGTACTGTTCCTGTTGATCCTATTGTTTATGATGGATTAACTATGGGAGAGTTAGCTGAAAAACTTAATCGTTCATTAAATTCTACTATTTCAGGAAAGGGTTACTTAATTGCTAGTTATTCACTACAACTTGGAATTGATCCTTATATGGCTACTGCTATTATTCTTCATGAAACAGGATGTAATGGTACTTGTAGTAGTTTAGTTCGTGAATGTAATAATGTTGGTGGTCAGAAAGGTGGACCTAGTTGTGGAGGAGGAGCATATAAAGCATATCCTACTTTAGATGATGGAATTATGGGTTATTTAGATAATTTATATCGTAATTATTATTCCCATGGTTTAACTACTCCAGAGTCTATTGGTCCAAAGTATGCTGCTAGTACTACTTGGGCTAGTCAAGTTAATAATTATATTGCTTTGATTAAAAGCAGATAAAAGAAAACTTTTATTTGCTTTTTTTCTATTTATATGCATATAATTAGTATATAGAGTATGAGGTAGTATTATGGTTATAAGAGGTTTAATTAATGATAATTTAGCGACAATGTCTTTTAATGAACATAATTATGTTTTGAAAAAGACTCTTATGGGAGCTTATTCAACATTTTATTATTTAGGAGTAGAACCTAAATTTGGAGATTATATTGAAGAAAATGATACTTTAGTAGTGGCTGGAAAACTTAGTAAAGGAGATCTTTTAGAAAAAGAAGAAACTATGTATGGAGGAATTTCTATTACTAAAGATAAAGAATATATAAATATAAAGGATATTAAAGATAATACTAAGTATTTAAAAAATATAGATGTAAAGACTGGAGAGTGCTTTAGTAGACTTTATATAGATGGTAATGTTTGTACTTTTGATAAAGTAAAGGGATTATATAGTTATGTTAGAGATGGTTCTATTGTTTTAGTAGCACCCAGTTTAGAGAAAGAAGATTTTAATGTTTTTGATTTAAAGAAAGAGTTAATTAATTTTTTACCTAGTTTCAATCAAGAAGAGTTAAAAAATAAGCTTAATGTTATATCAGTTATTGGGTTTAATATTAATGATAGTAATAGTATTAATTATTTTGAAGTAACTATTAAGTTTGGAGAGATTGATAATATACATATATCTTTTATTTTAGATGATAAGAAATTACTTAAGTTTTATCCTTTTATTTATAGTGAACATTTTTCAAAAGAATATGAGTTAACTTGTGATAATAAATTTATTTCTTCTGATTTTTTTCCTTATTTCTTATCTAAAAGTAAATTAATGACTTTATTAGATGAAGTAGTTAATAAAGATAAAGAAAATAAAATAGAAGATAGAAGACTAGCAAGAATATATGTTAGGAATAGAATTGGTAGTTTTGAGAATAAAAAATAGATAACATTTATTATGTAAAATAATGGTTAAGTAGCCTTAATCATTATTTTTTTTGTATAATAGGAAAGTTATACTTAAAAATCGAAAAAATGTATTGACGAACGTATATTTTATATAGTACACTTAAGTTACTAAAGGAGGGTTCATCATATGAAAATATATAAAGCATATAAATTTAGATTATATCCAACTGATGAACAAAGAATATTAATCAACAAAACTTTAGGATGTAAAAGATTTGTATATAATTATTATTTAAATTATTTGAAAGATAATACTGGTATAAATAGATTTGATTTACATAAAGATTTACCTAAATTAAAAGAAGAAAATGAATTTCTAAAAGAAGTAGATTCAACTGTATTATGTTCTGCTATAGATGATTTATGTAAAGCTTTTAATGATTATTATGCTAAAAGAAAAGGTTATCCTAAATTTAAAAATAGATTTAATAAACAGTCTTATAGAACTAGTTGTGTAAGAGGTGCTTATAAAGAAAAAGAATATAGTAATATAGAAGTAGATTTACTAACTAGAAATATAAAATTACCAAAATTAGGTAAAGTAAAAATAAGAGGATTTAGAAATAAAGATAGAATAGAAGGTAAAATAGCAAATGCGACTATTTCAAAAGATGCAACTAATAAGTATTATGTAAGTGTATTAGTAGAAGAAAATATCTTAATAGAAAAAGTAACACCTACTAGTATAGTAGGAATAGATTTAGGAATAAAAGATTTAGTGGTAACAAGTGATGGTATTAAATATAGTAATAAGAAAGTATTGATGAAGTATGAAAAGAGGTTAAAAAGATTACAAAGAAAGTTATCTAGACAAGTTAAAGGTAGTAAGAACTATTTAAAAACAAAAGAAAAGATAGCAAGAATCCATGCTAAGATTAAAAATTATAGAAAACATTATTTAAATGACATTGCTAATGAGATAGTTAATGACCATGATATTATAGTAACAGAGAGTTTGTTAGTAAAAGATATGTTTAAAGATAAGAAAAAAGCATTTAATAAAAGTCTATCAGATGCATGTATTAGTACATTACGTTCTCTAATAGAATGGAAATGTAAGATAAAAGGAAAGATATATTATAAAATAAATACCTATTATCCAAGTAGTCAGATATGTAGTCATTGTGGATATAAGAATAGTAAGTTAAAAGATTTGAGTATAAGAGAATATGATTGCCCAAAATGTGGTTCACATAATGATAGAGATATAAATGCAAGTTTAAACATATTGTTAGAAGGATTAAAGTTACACTATAATTTAGTTAGTTTAGTATAGATAATGTTTTAGATAAATAAAAATTAATAAGAATAAATAGCACCCAAGTACGGTAGCGACTATCGGAATTTAAGCCTATGGAGAATAGGGGTTACTCTATCTATGAAGTAGGAATCCTTGGAGGTAACAACAAGGTAAAAACAAACTTGTTTGTTTTATTTGTTCTTTACTATTTTATATTTTATGTGTTAATATTGTAATAGATAGAAAGAAGGTTAGTGATTATGGGATTGCAGGGTAAAATAAATTGTCATTTTTCAAAAACCAGTGTCCGTTTACAAATAGTTACCTGGGGGGGGGCAGTTTAGTAAATATAAGTAATAAAATTGCTTTCTTTCATAGTGGAATAAGAACAGGATAAATATATTCTGTTCTTTTTGGTATGTAAAGATAAGAGGAGGAGTAATAAAAAATGTTTAAGAAGAAAGAAAATATAGTAATAATAGTTGCTTTAATAATAATGGTAATAGCAATAATAGGAGTAAGTTATGCGGCTTTTAATTATAGTGGACTAGGAACTAAAGTAAACACTATAACAACAGGAGCGATAAAGATGACTTATACTGAAGATGATAATATCATCAGTATGAGTGGAGCCCTACCAACAACAGATAAGACAGGAAAAGTAAGATTAAATCCCGGAGAGTATTTTGATTTTACAGTAAGTAGTGAGATTACAGGTAATGTCAATATAAACTATGAGATAAGTGCAAAAGATGTAACTAGTAGTGACACTAATAAGATAGATGGCTCAAATATAAAGTTATATCTAACTAGATTAAAAGATGATGGAACAGAAGAAGAGTTAATGACACCAGAGACTTATAATGAAGAGAGTAGTGCTAATGATTATACAGGTAGACCAGCAGGAGAGATGAGTTTATATACAAGTAGTATGAACTCTAGTGAATCTAATAGATATAGACTTAGAATGTATGTTGATGAAAGTTATAATCCTCAAGGAGATGGAGGAGGATTGCAGTTTGCTGTTCAAATTAATGTCTATGGTAAAGATGGAGATAAAATGCCTATTACAGGCCCTGTATCTAACGTAGTATTAGAAAACTTAACAAGCGGAAGTACATATGATGATGGAACAGATACATTTATAACAGGAGAAGACCCTAATAATTATATTTGGTATAGTGGAAAGTTATGGAGAGCGGTAAGTGTTAATAATGATGCTAAAACGACTAAATTAGTTACACAATGGAATATTAGCACAATTAACTATTCAAGTGGTAGTACAGATTTCGCAGGTAGTTATATGGAAGAATGGCTAAATGATACAAGTGTAGATGACTTTTTAGGTAATTTAAGAGATTACGAAAACTTTATTGTAACAGATGCTACATGGGATGCGACGTTAGATGCCACTAGTTTAGGAAGTATAACAAGGCCTAATGGAACTACCACAGTAACTGATGCTGTAGGATTGCTTAATATGTATGAATATCAATCTAGTTATACAGGAACAACATATAGTAATGGTTATTTAAATAATGGACTTTATTGGTGGACCTTAACACCATATATTTCGTCCTTCGTTCGGTGTGTCAGCAGCAATGGTAGTGCGTACATCAATCCGCCTTCGAGCTATTCGGGCGGGGCTCGGCCGTCTATAAATCTAAAATCTAGCATTCGTATCGTAGATGGTGATGGAACAATAGATAATCCATATAGATTAAACGGAGATAATGATACTAATCTTTCAGGA
>CALVIV010000073.1 GCA_944331935.1 uncultured Bacilli bacterium
TATCAGAATATTATATTAGGACATTTTAACTTAAAAATGCGCTTAAAAAAATAGGACATTTTAAAAAATAAATCACATAAATTAAAAATTTATTGAAAGATGTAATTAATGATGTTATACTTTATTTGTAATGTAGGTGAGAAAATGAAAGATAAAAAAAATAAGATAATGTTATTAATTGTTTTGATTGTTCTAATTATACTTATAATTGCACTTTCATATGCTGCTTTTAGATTTACAGGTATAGGACAAAAAGAAAATGTAGTTACATTAGGTACTTTGGAACTTACTTTAAATGAAGGTAATACTATTAATTTGGTGGATACTTATCCCATAACTGATAGTGAGGGACTTGCTTTAGATGGATATGATTTTACATTAGAAAATACAGGTACAGCTCCTGTTGATTATGTTATTTATTTAGATAATGTAGCGGTAGAGGCACCTGATGTGCAGCTTGATGATATGTATTTAAAATATAGTTTTGATAAGAACAATATTGTTGGTACTGCTGAATTTTTGGAAAGTTTAGGTACAGATGGTTCTAGAGTGTTAGATCAAGGTACCTTGACTAGTGGAGAAGAAAATAGTTATGTTTTGAGAGTATGGCCAACTATAGAAGTTGATGGAGATTTTGGTGGACAAGTTTGGAAAGGCAAGATTAGAGTAACTGGAGATCAAGTTAAATGATATATATTTAGAAAGAAGGTAAGAATATGAGAAAATTCATGTTCACAATTTGTTACCTGGGGGGGGGGCAGTTTAGTAACAAAATAAGTAATAAAATTACTTTCTTTCATAGTGATTTTAAAAGAATAGAGTAGGATAATTCTATTCTTTTTTATATGCAATGAAGGGAGTAAATTATGAGTAAGAAAAAATATATAATAATATCAGTAGTAGTAATATTAATAAGTGTATTGGCTTTAGTAGGTGCAAGTTATGCTTTACTAACAATTTCTTTAGAAGGAGATAAAGAGATAACTTTAAAAGCAGGAATATTAAAAGTAGACTTTATTGAAGGAGATAATATAAATTTAGAAAACACAGCACCTATGTCTGATAAAGAAGGACTAAAAACAACACCATATACCTTTACAGTAACAAATACAGGTAATATAAATGCTTATTATCATGTATCCTTAGAAGAAGATAGTAATAATACTTTAAGTAATAATTATATAAAAATGAGAGTGACGGGATCTAATGGATATGATAGTGGAATAATAAAAGTAAATAATTATGGAGTAGGAGACTTTGAAATAATAGGAGAAGATGTATTAGAACCAAGTGATACAGTAACATATACTTTGTATATGTGGCTAGATGAGGATGCAGGGAATGAGATACAAGGGACAATCTATCAAAGTAAGATCGTAGTAGAAAGTTATGATAGAGAAAGTAATAGTCCCAATGCTCCAATGTTAGATGATGGAATGATTGCCGTAACATATAATGGAAGTAATTGGGTAAAAGCAGATAGAACAAATGCTAATAATGATTGGTATAACTATGATGAGTTAAAGTGGGCAAATGCTGTAACAGTATCAGAATCAACAAGAAGCACATATAAGAATGCAAGTGTAGGAACAGTAGTAAATATGGATGATATAGAGACCATGTGGGTATGGATACCAAGATATAGTTACTCAATAGGAAGTGAAGATGGGACTAATTATTATGGAAAACAAGGGACATTTTTAGATACAACCCCAACTGTAGAATTACCAGGAGAAATAGATGTAAAGTTTGTATCAGAAAATACAAAAGATAGAGGAAGTGCCAAGTATATAGTAAGTGATGGAATAAGTGATGATGATTGGTATACCCCAGATGCCTTTACATTTGGTGATGAAGAGTTAAGGGGAATCTGGGTAGGAAAGTTTGAAACTTCAAGTAGTAATCCAAGTGCTACTTATGGAGGAGGAAACACTACTGATTTAGATGTGATGATAAAACCGAATATAACAAGTTGGAGAAGAATAAATATAAGCAATGCCTTTACAGTATCACAAAAGATGAATAATAGTGGAAATAGATATGGATTTAATAATACAACAGATACTCATATGATGAAGAATAGTGAGTGGGCTATAGTTAGTTACTTAAGTCAATCAAAATATGGAAAGTTAGGGAGTAGCAACTTTACTGGATCAAATAAAGAAATATATCAAAATAAATCAGATAGTTATATAACAGGATGCAGTTATGGAAGTCCTTCAAATGCAAATACAGATTATGGTTGTCAATATCAATATAATATAGAAATAAATGGAACAGGAGCGTCAACGACAGGTAATATCTATGGAATATATGATATGTCAGGTAGTGCTTGGGAATATGTGATGGGAAACTATAATGATGTAATAGGAAGTAGTGGTTTTGTAAGTATGCCAGAATCAAAATACTATGATAAATATACAAGTAATAATGTATTGACAGCCTGTAATGGAAGTAACTGTATTTCTCATGGATTGTCAGAGGTAATGGAGTGGTATAGTGATTATAACTCAGTTTTTAATGAAACGAATTCTTGGTTAGTACGTGGTGGATTCTCTTATAGTAATATTTTTGCTGGCATTTTTTATTTAAGTGCATGGAATGCAGAGATAAGTGATTGGGGTTCTTTTCGTTTAGTAGCAACGATAAAGTAGGTGAGTGCGATGAAAGAATCAATAAAGAAAAATAAGAAATATATAATAATTGGAATTATAATAATAATTCTTCTTTTAATAGGAATAGCATTTGCCTATCTTACAACAACACTACATGGAGATAAAGAGTATCTTGTTAGAGCAGGAACACTTGATTTAGTATTAGATGAAGGTAATGAGCTAACATTAGAAAAACAAATACCTCTAGAAGATAGTGAAGGATTAAAGTTAGATGGATTTAACTTTAGCTTAGTAAATAATGGAAAGATAGATACAGATTATACAATTTACTTGGATGATATGGAGTTAAGTGAAGGAGAGAGTAGAATTCCAGACTCTAGTATAAGGTATAGTCTAACAAGAAATGATGAAACTTTTATGACTAGAAATATGACAACCATGGGAAGTAATCCTAATAGAAGAGTAGACTTTGGGACTATAAGTCCAGATGAAACAATTAATTATACCTTAAGAATTTGGATAGACTATGATGCAACAACAGAAGAAGCAAGTGGTAAAGTTTTCAAAGGAAAGTTAAGAATAGTAGGAAGTCAAAGTGTAGGAGAAGAAGCAAGTACAGTCTTGCTTGATAATATTCCTAAAGAAAATCAGTATGATGATGGAACAGATACGTTTATAACAGGAGAAGATCCAGATAATTATATTTGGTACAGTGGTAAATTATGGAGAGCAGTGTCTGTTGATAATGAAGAAAAAACTGTTAAATTAGTAACTCAGTGGAATATAAGTACGATTTCCTATAATGCGAGTGGTAATACAGCTTTTGAAGGAAGTTATATTGAAGAGTGGCTAAATGATACAACAGTAGATGGTTTTTTAGGTAATTTAAGAGATTATGAGAATTTTATAGTAACTGATGCAAATTGGGATGCCACACTGGATGATAGAGAGTTAGGAAATATAACTAGACCAAATGGAACAACAACTGTAACAAATTCAGTAGGACTACTTAATATGTATGAGTACCAATCCAGTAATAATGGAGGTGAAGATGGTTACTTAAATAATGGACTTATTTGGTGGACTTTAACCCCATATAGTATCTCTAACGTGTGCTATGTGAGCTACGGTGGTAATTTTGGTATCGGTAATCCGACTTATGTGATCGGTGTTCGCCCTTCAATAAAGTTAAAATCTAGTGTTTTGATTGTAGATGGAGATGGAACAATAGATAATCCGTATAGACTTAATGGTGATAATGATACTAATCTATCAGGAATTAAGTTGTCAACTAGATACAGTGGCGAGTATATAAGATTTGGAAATGACGAAAATAATCTATATAGAATAGTAAGTCATGAAAATGGCAGTGGTACAAAAATAGTCAGTGCCGAACCACTAAAAAGTTCTGGTACATTTATAACAAGTGCATTTGGCGATAATGTATTATTTTCGAGTGCCAATACTATAGGTACATTTTTAAATGGAGCCTATTTAACGAATTACATAGATAGTAGATATAGAGAAATGATAGAAAATAGTACAACTTGGTATCTTGGAACTGTAGGAAGTGGTACTTCATATAAATTAGCTAAATATACTAATGAAGATATGAAAAAATATACTACAAGTACAGAAGCTAAAGTAGGATTGTTAAGATTAGGAGAATTAATGACAGGTCAATTCGATAGATATGAAAATAATACAAATTACTGGACTTTAACACCATATAGTAACTCTAACATACGTCGTGTAAGTAACAATGGTAATGTTGATTATGATATTTTGACTTTTGCTAATGGTGTGCATCCATCTATTAACTTAATACAAAATGTCATAATAACTAGTGGCACAGGAACAAAAGAAGATCCATTTGAAATATCATTAGAAAATTAAAAAAAATTATAAATTAATAAAAATATCTGTTATACTAGATATAAGGATAAGGTGTTGATTATAATGAAGAGATTTA
>CALVIV010000074.1 GCA_944331935.1 uncultured Bacilli bacterium
AGGATTTACATATGTCTCTTTTATTTTATAAAAAATAGTGAGAATTTTATCTATCCCCACTAAATATTATAGAACCAATAAAAGAGTTCAATTTTGAACTCTTTTATTTTTTGTTAGTATATAAGTATATCTACCAAATTTTCTTTTTACTTTTGTAAAACCTGCTAAATTTGCGGTTCTTTGGCTTCTTTTATTTAATGAATCAATTTTTAAAATTATTTCTGATACATTATTATCTTCGTCGGAAAATATAATATTACTTATACCTATTAAAGTTTTAGTCATATAACCATGATGGTAATATTCTTTAAGTAAAGCATAGTTTAAATATACACTTTTTTTAATTACTATATTAGTAATATTTATATAGCCAATAGGTTGATTATGATTTAGATAAATAGCATAATGATTACCGTATAAATTATTAGTATATAAATGATAATTCTTTAGTGTTTTTTCTTTTATAGAATATAAGAATCCATCTTTTCCTGCTATATCTTTATCATTATCTAGAGTATTAATTAACCAAATATCTTTATCATTGTTTATATTTAATCTTTTGATACTTAAGTTATTGTCTAAATCTATAAACATTATTTCTTTATATCTAATATTATTGGTAATATTAATGGTCTTCTACCAGTTAAATTCATGATAAATGGTATTAAGTCTAGACTTAGTTGATTTTTAATATCTGTGAAAGTTGCTTTCTTATCTTTTAATGTTTCAGTAATAACGTTACTAGCTTCTCTTTCAATTTTTCTAATTAATTCTTCATTTTCATTTACTAAGACAAAACCTCTTGTTGTAATATTAGGTTTTGTAAGTAGTGTTCTTTCTTTAGAATTGATATTGGCTATTACTACTAAAATACCATCACTAGCCATTATTTTTCTATCTCTTATAACAGCACTACCAACTTCACCAATTCTAGAACCATCTACATAAATATCACTATTTGGATAACTTTCTCCTTTGGTTATTTTATGATTCTTTAATATTAAACTATCACCATTCTTTAGAATAAAAGTATTTTCCTTAGGGATACCACAATCTATTCCTAGATTTGCATGTTGTTTTAACATTCTATAGTCTCCATGGAATGGCATTAAGTATTTAGGTTTTAATAATCTTATCATTAACTTTAGTTCTTCTTGGTTAGCATGACCTGAGGTATGTAAATTATTCATAGTCATGTTAGTAAATACTTTAACACCTTTTAAATATAACTTGTTAATAGTTTTATGAATACTTAAAGCATTTCCAGGAATAGCACTTGATGAAAATATGACAATATCATCTGGTCTTAATTTAATTTGTTTATGAGTACCATCTGCTATTCTTGATAAGGCTGCTAGAGGTTCTCCTTGGGAACCAGTACATAGTATTGTTACTTCTCCAGGCTTTAGAGTATTAGCAACTTCTGGGGATACTAATAACTCTTTATGGTCAATATAGCCACCTTTAATAGAAATATCAATATTATTTTCCATACTTCGACCAAAGACACATATCTTTCTACCATGTTGATAGCATGATTCAAATATATGCTTTAATCTGTAGATATTAGAAGCGAAAGTTGCAATAATAATACGGTTATATTTGTACTTATCAAAGATATCTATAATAGCATCATCAACACGAGATTCACTAATAGACATTCCTTCATTTAAAGCATTAGTACTATCACTTATTAGTAAATCTACTCCTTCTTCACCAAGTTTAGCCATTTTATAAAGGTCCGCCATTGGTCCAATTGGAGTTAGGTCAAATTTAAAGTCTCCAGTTGTAACAATTCTACCATTAGGGGTAGTAATACAAATACCATGAGAGTCAGGGATAGAGTGAGTAGTTCTAATAAACTCTACTTCCATGTACTTAAATTTTAATTTTGTATTTTCATCATATGCATATAAATTATC
The DNA here is from genome assembly GCA_944331935.1 of uncultured Bacilli bacterium. Classification (GTDB taxonomy): domain Bacteria; phylum Bacillota_I; class Bacilli_A; order RF39; family UBA660; genus Onthousia. Next base: position 1,923 of record CALVIV010000074.1, read on the forward strand.
ATATCTAATATTTCTGTCTTCTAATTTTAATTTAATTAATTCTTTAGCTTGATTAGGGGCATAGATAGCAGGAATTTTTACACTTTGTAATAAAAAAGGTATCGCTCCTATATGGTCTTCATGGCCATGTGTTATTAATAGAGCTTTAATTTTATCTTCATTGTCTTTTAAAAATGAGTAATCTGGAAGGACATAATCTATACCTAAAAGTTCTCCTTCTGCAAAAGATACTCCCGCGTCTATAACAATAATTTCATCTTCATGCATTACACAATACATGTTTTTTCCTACTTCTCCTAAGCCACCTAAAACAATTATTTTTGTTTCATCTGACTTTTTATTCATTGTTTCTCCTTTCTTTTTATAAAACCTCGAAGAACTAACCGATATAGATTATACACTATTTTTTTAGTTTTGTCTATTCGTCACTTTACATAGATTTTAAATTTATGAAATTGTCCTATAGAACTATAGTTTTCAGTTATATAATCATATATTTTTCGACTTGCTTGAGTTTTTAACATTTCATTAGTTGTTTTTTCAAATTCATTTGCTATAACAATAATACTTCCTTTTTTAATATTCCTTATCTTTTCTATCATTTTATCTTCGCCATCATAGCCCATATTACCTTTTAGAGTTAAATCATATTCATTAATGGGAATATTTAATGTTAGTTTATATAAATAAGCTTCCATTAAGAAAAAGTAAACATCATTATAGTCATCATGGAAATAAGATTTTAAAGCATCAATGTCAGACATATATTCATTTTGTAAATAGCGATATTTAAATAGTCTATTATCGTATCTTGGATTACAGATAGCATAATTTATAATTAAAGAAATTATTGGGATTATGATAAAAATAGGGGCGAATTTTAAGAATAAACTTGTTATTTTAGGATGCTTTTTTAATAGGTAATAAATTAAAGGAATAATTGCTGTTAGACTATGACTTATATTAAATAAAGGATAAGACATTATCATAAATGCGAGGATGTAAAGTAATTCGAAATTTTTGGTCTTAAGATATTCTCTAATAATATAGACTACTATTAATAAATCAATTATTGTTATGATATTAAAGTTTCCATTACCATTAGAAAAGTCTAATAATCCTAGAAAAGCAAAGTTTATATAATCATATAGAGCATTGTTTAAATAGAAATATCCTATTACTAATAGATTTGTTATTATAACAGGTATTATTCTTTTTAATATTTTTTTAGGATTTTTTAAATAATATAGTGTAGGAAGGGCTAGGAAAATTCCAATACTTGATTTAGTTAAGAAAGCAAGACTTATTACTAGACCTATTAAATAATCACTTTTTTTATTTTTCTCTAAATATATTAATAGAAAAGCGAAGAAAACTATCAATGTGTTGTAGCCTGGGGCAGTATTAAAGAGAAAATAAATAAAGAATGGAAAAATTATCTTTTTATCTAATTTGTAAATTATGATTAGAGTAAGAAGGGCATAAAATGAATTGATAAGGTAAAAAATAACCATGTTATTACCTAAAATATGCATTAATAAGCCTGTAATAGCAGGATATAAAGGGGTAATTACCATATTAAAGTCACGGTACATTATTAATCCTTTACTTACATTTTGACTGAATCCATAATTCCACATTAAGTCTAAATCAATTGGTCTATAAAAATTAAATAAAAATATCATAATATAACAAAATATGAAAAATAGAATTATTTTCTTATTCTTTTTTATTACTGCTAACATAAATATCTCTCCAATTCTTATATATAGTATATCAAAAATATTTTGAAAGAAAATGATTGACTTTAAGAGGGAACACTGCTATAATTTTAATCGGTACATTTTATATCCCCACTAAGACTTAAACTGTGGGAAAGTTTGAGTTATTTAGTAAAGGAGAAAAATTATGAAAAGTTATATGCAAAAGAAAGAAACAGTAGAGCGTAAATGGTACGTTATTGATGCTGAAGGAAAACCTTTAGGTCGTGTGGCTAGTAAAGCTGCTCATATCTTACGTGGTAAGCATAAAGCTACTTATACACCTCATATTGATTGTGGTGACTATGTAATTATTGTTAATGCTTCTAAAGTTTTACTTACTGGTAATAAGTTAGAAGATAAGAA
>CALVIV010000075.1 GCA_944331935.1 uncultured Bacilli bacterium
TTTCATATAAAAACCTCTCCATTTCTTCTATTTTATCATGGAGAAGTTTCTATTTACACAATTTTATTTACAGACTCATGACTGATTTTGAAAACTATGTTGATAACTTTTTACACTCTAATAAATAAAACTATTCTTTAACTAAATTATAAAATGTATTAGATTTTAGTCCTAGCATTTCTATTGCTTCTTTGGTTTTTATTTCTTTATTCTTCCATTTATGAACCACAATATCAAAATTTTGTGGTTTTTCTATTCTGGGTCTTCCAAACTTAACTCCATTATTTTTAGCATTAGCAATACCTTCTTTTTGTCTTTGTTTTATAAAAGTTCTTTCTTGCTCGGCAACATAACTTAATATTTGTAATACTAAATCGCTAATAAATGTCCCTAATAAATCTTTATTATTCCTAGTGTCTAATAATGGCATATCTAATACAACTATATCAGCTTTAATATTTTTTGTAATATCTTTCCACTCATCAATAATCATATTATAATTTCTACCTAACCTATCAATACTCTTTATTACTAAAATATCATTTTCTCTTAATATATGTTTAAGAATATTATACTGTTCTCTATTAAAATCTTTCCCACTTTGTTTATCTATATAAATATCTCTTTCATCAATGCCAAATTCTTTGAAGGCGATAAGCTGTCTATCTTCTTTTTGTTCTTTGCTGCTAACCCTAACATAACCAAATATTTTATTTTTCATATAATACCTACCTTGTTAAATAATCGTTTGTTTCTTTTAAAACATTATCAATTATAGAATCATTAACTAATTCACTATAATTAACCTTAATGCTTTTTCTTTGGAGTTCATCTATAAAATGTACCAATGCAATAGTATAAGGAAAATAATACTCATTTTCTTCTATACCAGTTATTAAAGCATCAACATAACCATCACATATCCACTCTGCCAACTTTCTTAAAACTGACTTATTCACTTTATGCCACCTCCTTACCATATGAAAAATAATTATATGATACTTACTTCGTTCTTAAAAGGTTTTTCTTTAAAAATGCGAAAAAACTTTTTAAATCTTTATAAACTGATTTATACACTTTTATAAATAAAAAAAAAGACTTAATTCCTATTGAAACTAAATCTTGTTTATTGTGTACTTTTTTAAATACTATAAATTTCATAATAAACTATTATAAAAATCATTACATAAATCTAACAAATAATTCTTTCTTTTAATGCCATTTAACCATTTATTGTTTATATCATTATAGTAAATACCACTTAAACCGCCAACTAATGCTCCAATAGTATCACTATCATTTCCTAAATTGATGGCTTCAATGACACATTTATCATAACTATTATTATTCATAAAACACCATATAACTGCCTCTAATGTATCAACAACAAAACCCATACTACTAATACTATCTACATCTAATTTACTAATATCATTATTTAATAACCTATCATAATACTTAATAATATCTAAATTAAAATACTTTGTATAATCATATTTTCTTACGTTGCTATAAGCATTTTCTTTTTCTTCGCCACTTAATAACTCTATAGCTAAAAGCACATATATAAAACATCCTAATATACTTATTTCGTGGCTATGGGTAAATGATGATACATCTTTTACTAAATTATATATTTCATCATCATTCAACTTTTTATAATAGCAATAGTAAGCAATAGGTAATATTCGCATTAAACTACCATTACCATTATAATTAAAACCTTTCATTCCACAGTCAGTTATCTTTTCATATCTTTTATTATAATAATTACCTAAAGCCAAAAATGTTGCTCTACCAATGCCGAATGCTTTATCAATAGCAATAAAATCTTTATTTAAAAACCATAAAATAAAATTATCCATAATACTTTCATAATTTATTTTGCCTTTATTATCTATAATTGATTTCATTGTAGCAATAACCATACTACTATCATCAGACCAAACACCTTTTGCACCAACTCTATCACTACTAATCATATCGGTAACTTTATTATTTTTAAATAACTCTCTTTTTTTGAATTCTAATGGTACACCCATAGCGTCACCTATAATAAAACCCATTATTCCATTTTTAAATCTATTAAAATCACTCATCATTACCACCTAATTATATTATATATTAAATACTTACTTATTTCGCCTTTATTTAAATAAAAAAGATAACTCAATATAATTTATACTAAACCACATTAAATTACCTTAAAATTACTATAAATGCCTATTTTTATTTTATATACTCAACACCATCAATAATCAATGACACAACATTTTTATTACTATCATATTTTATTTGGAATTCACTTCTTAATTTAGCACCAAAACTATTTTCGCTATCAACGTATGCCTGTACTATAACGATTCCATTATCTTTGCCAAATTTCCAATCATTTATGCTAGGAAACTTTGCTGTACTCGGGGATTTTAATAATGACTTAATTCTTTCTTGGGCATCAATATTATACTCATTTTTTTCATCCCAACTAATTAAATAATCATTAAAATTCAACAATACCTTGCCATCCCTATAAAAATCTTTATCTGCCCATCTTATACATATAATTTTATTATCACTACTAACATATAAAATTATATTATTATTTTGACTAAAATTGGCTTTAACTCTATAACCTTTAGACCCAACACCCTCATATTCATCTAATACCTCATCAGCTTCTATACTATCAATTTCATCAATACCAATGCTTTTAAAAATATTTTCCATTTCGGCTGCTTCTTCATTATTAACATTTAAACTACTTTTAATTACTTTTACCATTTTTGAACTATTATCTATTGGATCAACTTTTCCACCTGTCGCTATCATTGCAATTGCTACTACTAAAACTATTAAACCAACTGTACCACCAAATATAATAGCAAATATTTTGCCAACACTTTTCTCTTTTGGCTTATCAACTCTTGGTTCCTTAATATTGCTTTTTTCCTTTACATTCTTTTCTTTTTTACCCATATTTTTAATAACCTTAACTATAAAATAAATAGGCAATACTATAACTGCAACACCTAATAATAAATAAAATAAATCTTGCATATTTAACACCTCTTTCTTTTCTCAAAACTTATTCTTCTTTATTTCGCCGATTATTTCGCTTATATTTCTCTTTTAATATAAAATCAACATTATTTTATTATCATCATATAAAACACCCCTTATATTTCATTTATTAAACTAATTATTTTTTTATTTCATTGATAACATACATAAATAAGCCTGTACTCTCATTATCTAATTTACTATAACATTGCCAATTCATATTATATTTACCTTTTAATATAATAGGTTTTTCACAATTTTTCATTGTTCCTTTACTCGCTGTCTTTTCCCAAAACATTGTGCCACTTTTAACTATTTTATCTTCTAATGAAAATTGCTTATATACACAATTATCTTTTATAGGCTTTTTTGTATAACTAATATCATTTGTAATAAACATTGTATAACCCTTATCAAACTCCTTAACATTATCTCTTATTTTTTCAATTCTCATTATATCTTTTAAATATAAATAACTATTAACATCTTTCGCACTATGATTTTTTAAATTAAATATTTCATTATCAATTATTTTCTTACACCCTTTTGTTTTATATTTTAATTCAATAGGATACCATTTATTATTCATAATAACTAATATATCAATATGCATATTTAAATCAAAACTAGGGCAATATTCTAATCTTATTTTAGCATTAGGATAATTCTCTTTAATAGTCCAAGCTAATTCTAATTGAAAATCAGCTTCTGAAACAAATATTTTTCTTCTATTTTTTAATCTATCAACAATTAACCCCATATCTAAAATATTATTACTGTCGAGTAGACGACCTCCATTTTCTTTCATTTCTTTACCTCTTTTCTTTTATTTATTTGTGAGGTTGAAAGTAAA
>CALVIV010000076.1 GCA_944331935.1 uncultured Bacilli bacterium
TTAACAAAAACATATCTAACCGCTTTACTAAGTCCTTCATCTAAAGTAAATCTTTCTTTCGTATAATCAAGACTAAGTCCAAGTTTAGCCCATTGTTCATGAATAGTAGTAGCATATTCATCTTTCCAACTCCAAGCATGTTCTAACCATTCATCACGAGTTATACCTCGAGGATTAATCCCCATTTCTCTTAATCTTTTATCAACTTTAGCCTGTGTTGCAATACCAGCATGATCCATTCCTGGAACCCATAAAGCATCATAGCCATTCATTCTCTTATATCTAATTAAAATATCTTGTAAGGTTGTATCCCAAGCATGACCCAAATGTAGTTTACCTGTAACATTAGGTGGTGGTATTACGATACAAAAAGGTTCTTTACTCTTATCTTTATCACCTTTAAAGTACCCTTTATTTACCCAATTATTATACTTATCTTTCTCTACTTCTTTATGATTATATTTCTTATCTAACATGACCTTTATCCTCCTTTGATCTTTTATATTTTCCATATCTTTTATTAACTTCTTTTTCTATTAAGTCAAAATCATCGAGTGTTTCTATAACTAAATTACCATCTCTATCTTTAACAGCAGTTGCCTTCTTATCTATATACTTTAAAATCATTTCTCTATTATTAACAAAGTAATTATATTGTCTTTTAGTAACAACTTCTGGTATATACATTAATATATTACTAATTGATTCAGCAGTGTTATAACAAAAATGTCCAATACTAGCCATTGTAAGAGGTGCAATATAAGAGTCGTTGTCGCTAAATTCATAACCTAAATTATATTTATCAGAAAAATCTTGGTACCTATCAACATGATTTTCATTACCAACAATAATTTTCTCAAACACATTATCTTCCATTTGTTCTTCATCTGGAACAATAATGACTCGTCCTACTTCTTCAAATCTTTTTCTAAAATTTAAATATCCCTTCTCTATTTGCATTAACTCTTCATCAAAATTTTCAATATATTTCATTTTAAAATGACAATCTACTAAACTATAATTATTAAACCCAACATATTCATAATCCTTAAAATTTTCTAAATTAGTATCTAACCATTTTTTCTGATTAGTTGTTATTAACCAAGGTACATAAAATACTGCCACATTCATAAAATCCCAACTGGTTTTAATAACTAAAAATCCATCTTTAGCAAGCAAAGAAGGTGCTTCATTACTATCATCATCACTAAATGAATATGGAAGATCATAAGTATCAACAAATTCTCTTATATATTTTAAATGATTCTCACCATCTTTTAATACTCTAAAGAAAACACCACTGTTTAACATATATTCATTTGGGATAATATATAATCTATTCTTAATAATAACACCTCCTTAAATTAAAAAATAACTATAACTTAAGGGCATAGACACTCTACACTGTACCACCTTAATTTATAGTTATTAAACTATCTTATTACTTATAACGGTCTATCCCGTGGTAACTTACTACTATTTCAGAAACCCTGCTCTATTCACTACCTTCCATATATCATATTGTTAATTTCCACCAACCATTAACTCTCTATAAATACTTTATATGTACTCCTTGAATATCAATCGCATTTAAGTGTATTATACGCTATAATTGTTTGCTTTTCAACTACTTAATTTTATCGTGTAACAATATATCACAAATAGTTAATATAACTTGGTACTTTTATGATTCACTTAACTACTATATGTAGTTTTAATTTTAACTTTTCCTTTAGTAGCTAGAAACTTTAAATATAGTACCACTGTCTCATTTCCAAGTTTATAACATAGCTGCTTAATCTCATTCGCACTTATCATACCATATTTATCATAAATAACTTCACTCATTTCCTTAAGTGCTTCTTCTTTTTCTTCTTTAGAAACATTCCATTTATTAATATCAAAAAGTATTGATATAGAACTTGATAATTTTAAAAATCTTATTTCTTTTTTAAATATATTATATTTATTTATACTTTTAACATCTTCCTCTAATTTATCTACCACTTTAAAGATATCATATATTTTATCAGTTTTTTTATAAGTTTTAAAAGTTAAGCTTCCATAATTATTTATCCTATAAAAATAATTAAAATAAGGTAAGATAACTGATTTGTTTGATTTCATAAGCATATAATGACTAAATGCTACATCTTCAAATAAAGTATTTTCTAAAAAACGATAGTTGCCTATAAACTCTCTTTTAAATAATTTATTACAAGAAGAGGGACTTTCATTAATAACTTGTTCTTAACCACTAGCATTTGTAGGATTATATACTATTGGTTCACTTCTTAATACTACGTCATTTTTTAAATCTATATCATCCATTACATAAAGAAGCAGTACAGATACTAAAGGTGCACTATTATTAACAGCAGCCTTATACATATCCTCATACATAGTATATCTAATATAATCATCACTATCAACAAAACCAATATATTCTCCTCTTGCAACATCAAGTCCTCTATTTCTAGATGCTCCTTGTCCTAAATTTTCTCTATTATGATAAACCTTAATATTATGATACTTCTTAGCATAATCCATTAAAATAAGTAGACTATTATCAGTAGAACAATCATCTACAGCAATTATTTCTATATTTTTAAGTGTCTGATTAACTAAAGAATCAAGACAAGTCTTTAAATATTTTCCACTATTATAAACTGGTACAATTATACTAACTTTTGGCAAAATAACCACTTCCTTTCAAATTTTTCTTAATTAATTATTCTTTTTATTAAGGACAGAATAACTGCAAAGTCTTTTAAATTTTTCCATAATAAAAAGCACTAAATAATTAGTACCAAAATATTTAATAATTCCTTTCATTTATATTATATAAACTTTTTTTAATTTTTTTTTGCATATTTATCTAATTTTTTAAAGATTTTATTTTTTCTTTTTCAGTATCCAAGTAATTAGTATATTCATCACAAATATTAATACCACATTTTGATTGTAATAATGTAATATCAACACTATCTAAATTACCATATTTTTCTTCTATTAAAGAAAACATTTTATCTTTAACTAATATTTTCTTCTCTTCATCTAAATCCCAATTGTTTATTTCTTCTACTCTAATAAGAGAATAAGCAAGTTGTATAAGTTTTATCTCATCTTTAAATATCTCATATCTAGAACTGTTTTTTATGTCAAAATCTAATCTATCTAATACTTTAAATATATCAGTTATATGACTATTTTCTCTATAATTTATAGAAGATACTCCTCTATTTATATCTCTTCTATAGAAATAATTAATACTTGGAATAGTTACAACTTTAGATGCTTCCATATATTTAGCATAACTAAAAGGAATATCTTCAAATAAAGAATCTTCTACAAAATAAAAGTCTTTTAAGGTATCTCTTCTAAAAATCTTATTACAAACAGTAGGACTTTCAGAAATAACAGCAGACCTATCTTGGATAGGATTAATTACCTTTTCTTTACCTCTTGCTAAAAACTCTAAATCTATATTAGCATAACCATTATCTTTTACAAACATTACATCAGTAGTAACAAGTTCTGGATAATTATTGTTAACGAGATCCTTATACATATCCTCGTACATTGTACTTCTAACATAATCATCACTATCTACAAAGCCAATATACTCACCAGTCGCAAGCTTTAACCCTCTATTTCTAGAGGCTTTGAGTTTCGGTGAAAAAAATAGTTGACAAGAAAAAAGTGAAAATGTGTTATCCACAGATTCACTTTTTTAGGCAT
>CALVIV010000077.1 GCA_944331935.1 uncultured Bacilli bacterium
CAAATTGAAAAAAAGTAATAAAAACTGTGCACTTTTAACTTTACCGTTTTTATTACTTTTTATATTACCATTTACAAGTACCCCTAACCAACTTACCTCCTTCTTAAATTAATTTACTTTCCCTCATAAGTATCCCTTCCTTTCCTCCAAAATATTTCTTATTTTAGTTGGAGATAATTCTTGCAAAGTTGCCAAGCACTTTATATCTCCATTAAAAAATAAGATAATATAAAAAACGCGACATCTATCACGTCTCATCTTTACCATCTCTATTAATATAATATACAATTAAACTAATTTTTTCTTCAAAAATTCCACTTTATTTTAATATTTCTAATATTATCTCTAATTTCACCAACATAAATCTTATCTATAAACTCATTAACAATAACTCTATTAAGACTATCTAGCTTTTTATACCTAGATATTATTTTCCCATCAAACATTTTAATATTCTCTTTATAAATATTAATCTTTTTATTAATATCATCTAACTGTTTAGAATATCTATCCTTATTATCTTCATAACTACTTACTAAAGTATTAAACATCTCTAGAGAAATAACATCATTTACCTTATCTTCATAAAGATTCTTTAAATAGTTTTTAGACTCATCTATTTTTCTCTTAATACTAACTAACTCACTTTCTAAAGATATTAACTTTCCCTTATATATTTCATTATATTTTTTATTTATCTTTTCTTTTAATAACTCTTCATCATAAAATTTATCTAATAGTTTATTAACTTCAAGAAGAACAATACTCACTAACTTATCATATCTAATTGATGACTTATTAGAGCAGGTACTATTATTAGAACACACTAAATACTCATGCTTTGAAGAGTTTTTCTTTCTTAAATAATGCTCACATTCTAAACAAAAAACTTTACCAGAAAACAAATGAACAGTACTACTACCTCTAGGTTTAGTCCTATTTTTCATCTCCCTTTGTACTTTATTAAATGTACCCTCATCAATAATCGCTTCATGAGTATTAGGATAACTTATCCATAAACACTTATCTTTATTAATAATTTTATGATTCTTATAACTAACAGTAGTTCTTTTACCCTGTACAAGCTTACCTAAATAAACTTCGTTTTTAAGTATCGTCTTAATAGCATTACTATTCCATTTAATATCTTCACGAGCTTTATTACTAACCACATTTAACTTTATACCTTGTCTATATTTATGAAGTGATGGACTTGGTATATTTTTATCGTTTAAATACTTTGCAATAGCAGAGTAGCCATAACCCCTTAAATATAGATTAAAGATATCTTTAACTACTAAACAAGCTACTTTATCAACAACTAATTTATTATTATCAGAACTATCTACTAAATAACCAAAAGGAGCGAAAGGGGAGATAAACTCACCCTGTTTCATCTTAGAATTAAAAGCACTTCTAATATTGTTAGAAACATCCTCTAAATACCATTCATTAACAAGCCCATTAATCTGTCTAGATTTCTTATTACCAGGATTTTCTGTATCAGCATTATCAGATAAACTAATAAATCTAACATTCCACTCTTTAAACTTATTATTAATATATCTCTCTACAATCTCCATATCCCTTGAGAATCTAGATTGACTCTTACACAAAACAATATCAATCTTACCATTTTCACAGTCATTAATTAATCTTTCAAACTCTGGTCTATAAGTACCTGCCCCAGATAAATCTTCATCACAGTACTCACCAACTAAATTATAACTAGGGTTATTATTAACAACCTCCATTAACATATGTCTTTGATTTTTAATAGATTCACTATCGTCTAATCTATTTAACTTATCTTTATCTTCAATAGAAAGCCTTAAATAAATAGCTACCTTAAATACCTCTTTCATTCTAAACTCATCTCAAGAGTAGTAATAATTCTATATAATTTATCATTAATTAATTTCTTTAACTCATCATCACTAATCGATTTATCATATTCACATATAACATTATAAGAACACATAAAAAATCACTCCTCATTAATCTATATTAAAATGAGAAGTGATTTAATACTTAAGATTTATTTTTAATTTTGTCTTTCTCTTCTTCTGTGAATAAAGTACCTGCAAGATATCTCTTTATTGCTAAATTATAAACCTTAGAATCAATTACTCCATTTTTAGAAACTAAATGATGTTGTTTTAAATAATCAATAGTAGCAAGTTTTTCTTCTTCAGTAATTTCATGCTCATTCTCAGTTCCATATCCAACTATATTTTTAGCATCTAATATTGAACGAATATTAGTTTTTCTTACATTTTTATTTTTTCTTATAAATCTACTAACAGCTCCAACAATATTGGCATTAGCATTATCACAAGCAAGTTTTTTAAATTCATCAAGTTCTAATTTAGTCATTAATTTATAATCTAAATAATCAAATTCACGAGTCGTATTATTATCTAAAGGGACTCCATTCATCATATAATCAACAATTCTATCTACTCTACTATTTACAATAGCGAAACGAGTACTAGCCAATCTTTGTTTCTTTTCTTCAATTTGTTTTAACATAACTTCATCCTTTAGATAACTAAGACCTTTTTTAAATAAATCAACACTTATATTTTTACTATTACAATATTCTTTAATACTTCTACAATTACTTCTTAAAAATTCTTCATAGTCTACACTCTCGATTAAACAATCGATTTCATCTTTTTTATACTTTGCAATAATAGGTTCAAAATCTTTTTCTAAAGAACTATTCGCTTTTTTAAATAAATCTTCTAAACAACTATAGTATTTCGTAGAACCAAAAAGCATTAAGGATAAATCATATATATTACATTGAGTAGTCTTATCCAAACCAATTAATTTTTTAATACTTAAATAATCATTTAAATCAATTCCATTACATATAGCTTTAACATATTTACTACCAGATTCACAGTTAAATAACTCTTTGGTTTTCTCATCACCATACATTTTCAACGAATAAGTATAGGCTTGACGATAAATCTCATAACGATTACATCTATCACTGGAATAAGCTCCTTGTAAAAAGCCCCAACTCTTTCTCCTTAATCCATTGTCCATATATTCTTTTGACATATAATAATCAAAACTTATTTTCAATTCTTCAATATCCAACTCTCCATATTCTTTAAGAAAAGAGTTCTTTCTTTTATTAAATTCTATATCATCTCTATATTTAATTAATTTATCTTTAAAATCCCTAGATAAACTTAAATCACTATAAGACTCGCTAATTTCAATATCAGATACCATCTCTCTAATTGTTCTAATATAACGATAATGATTTTCTCTCTTGTCTAAATTATCAAAGTTTATTATATAATAATAATCTGTATAGCATCCATTAGTTTCTTCAACCAATCTATTAAATTGTACTAATAATGAATATGGATCATCATATAAATAAAAAATAATAAACATTAAGTCTTGCATAGTATTATTAGTATATACTTTAGAGTTTAATCCCTTTTTTATATAAATATTAAACTTATCTAAAAAAGATTTTTTTAAATTATCGTCACTACAAGTTAAAAAGTATTCAACTGCACTTACTTCATTAATTCTTTCAAATTTACTATTTTCATCAAAAGATATTATTTTGTTAAACTCTATATTTTCCATAACAAATACCCCCTCTTTTTAAGGGTATTGTGAAAGGTTATATACTTTCCAATACCCCTTTCCTTTATTTTACAAGGATAAATAGCATATTTTACTAATC
>CALVIV010000078.1 GCA_944331935.1 uncultured Bacilli bacterium
AACTCCTTTCACAAGTGATATATATTATATCATGATGTGTAAAATTTTGTGTCCCAATATCTATACTAGCACCAATATTAAAAAATCAAGAGCGAATGAAATGAGTTCATCTAGACTCTTGATTTTTTAATTTGTGTAATTAGGATTAATTTTACCAACAAAGTTAACCTTTGTTGCTTATCAATTAATAAATTCGGATATCATTTTCGGATTTCCTAACTTAAATTAACCAGCTTTTTAATCAGTTATGTGAAATACTATACTACCACTTAATTTATTTTTAAAATAATCTTTCTTAAACCAGTTTAATAAACATACAAATTCAGTTTCATCCTCAAATATTACTTTATCTATATCAATAAAGAGACTTGTTCCCCAAATTGCAAAGTTATAATCTCTCCAATTAGGAATTTCTCTTCTTAGTAGTGGTGCAAAGCCAAATAAACTTAATGGTCCACTTTCTGTATTGTTCCCATAGGAATTCTTTCCTAAATCTAACATATAATTATTACCTTTTTTTGTTTCTGTTAGAATAATAGGCCACTCCTCATTAGGTCTATTTTCATCTAAGTATTTATCACTATATAGTGCAAATTGTAATAAGAAGAAAGACTTATTTAACTCTCTGCATAGTTCATGAATATTAGCATTAAATATATCTTTTTTAATATCCAAAAATAGAAAATCTTCTTCAGCAATATTATATAAATCTAAATCAAATATTTTCCCAACAGATTTTTTTAATTCTTCTTTTTCTAAAGGTTTATCATTTTTCTTTTGGATTATCATTGATGTTGCAACAGCACAACTTAAATATCTTCCCATATATTTCTCCTCCTTACATTAATGTTGTTATTTGTTTTTTAGATAGTCCAGTCACTTTAATTATATCTTTTATAGGTAGACCTATTTTAAGAAGATTCTTTGCAATAGATTTCTTCTCATTACTAGCACCTTTTTCTTCAGCAGTAATTAATTTAGTATTCTCTATTCTTTTTCTTTCTTCTTCCTCATCATAAAGTCCAATAGTATAAGCATCATTTGTTAATCTTTTTAATTCTTTTGCTACTTCCATCAACTCAACATCTCCCTTCGCTAATGCTTCTATTTCATCAACTTTTGTTAAAGTTAATATTAATAGTTCTTTTTCCAATTTACTTAACTTTAATCCTCTATCATACTTTTCTCTTATTAATTTTAAATTAATATAAAGTTTTCCCCATTTATCGCTTTCTATTATTCCATATTTACCTCTTGATTTAAAATCTAATAGATTCTCTTTACTTAAGAAACAATAAAAGTTATTTATATTTATCTGTATTACTTTAGGCATACTAGCATAACTTTTCGCTCTTTTTATTAAATCATTCTTTACTTTACCTAAATAAGCATCATTTCTCTCTATTAATCCTGCCCATTTTCTGTTATTAAACTCATAATTAATTATATATCCTTCAATTCCAAATAAAACATCTGATACTTTGCCTTTTTCTAAAGCATTATCTATTACATATTCAGTATTTTTCTCTTGATATGTATTTAATATTAAGTTTTTAGGTATTCCTGTTAATCTAGAAGTTAAATCTGCTCTATACTTAGGACACTTTTTCATAATTGTTTTAAAGATACAGTCATAAGTAGCAGGGACAATCTCACCTTTTCTTCTTAATTCTTTAACTATTTCTTCAAATCTTTTCTTTGTAATAGGCATTCTAGCACCTCCTTGCAAGTGTTATAGCACAGTCTAAAAAACATTGCAAAAAGGTAATTTTTAAAATTCATATTTTTTTAATTTTTTTACAACCTCCTTTTCCCCATCTTTTATACAAGTCTCCCATCTATACCTAATGTATCATAATAGTTATAATTAATCAAGTACTATTTTTCATATTTGAAACAATATTTAACATTTTTCTTAAGTAATCTTCTTCTAGTATTACTAACAATTCTTCTAGAGATTTTATTATTCTTAACTTTATAATTTATACCTAAAAAGGTAAATCCTTCAGTACTCTTATATATTTTAGTTTTATTATTAAATTCTAATAAGTAATCTCTATTAACAATAGATTCTAATATACTTAAAATATCTTTTAATCTTTCTTTACTACTATCTAAGATAATACCATCATCCATATATCTAATATAGTATTTACAACCTAACTCTTCTTTAATAAAGTGGTCTAAGTCATTAAGATAAAAGACAGCAAGGAACTGAGAAGTATAGTTACCAATTGGAAGTCCTGTATCTTTCTTATAGAATGTATCCATTCCTAGCTTACTAATAGTATTATTAATATAATCATGATTAGTAGTATTTAAGATATCTTTAATTAATAATAAATCTTCATTACTTAAGTATTTACTTAGCTTTTTAAGTAATACTTTATGATTAATATTATAAAAGTACTTACTAAAATCAAATTTAAGGATATAGAAAGTACTAGATTTATTTTTAATCTTAACAAGATATTTATCTAACAAATATCTAGCATAACTAGTACCTCTACCTACTCTAGTTGCACAATTACTATCTATTAAGTATTTATCTAAAGGTAATAGAACTTTCTTACAAATGACATGATTAACTATCTTATCTTCTAAAGTACTACTCATAATAAGTCGCATCTTTTTCTCTGTTATGGTAAAGATATGATAATTACTATAAGTATAGTTATTACTATTAATTTTATCTACTAAGATATTACAATTACTATAATAGTTCTTTTCAAAGAGATATAATTTTCTCTTATTTCTAATAGACTTTCTTATCTTTAAATAAGCATCTTCTATATCTTCAAACTCTACTTTCACTTTTAATCCAGCCATATATTAATTTAGTAATTGTAATATATTTCTTACTAATAGACATATACTTATCTTTAGAAATTTCTTTATAAGTATAAAGCTTATAATAGTAATAATCTAATAATTTAACTTCTACTAACATTTTTCTTTGAATATAGATTCTTTTAGGTCTTTCTAAAGTATTAGTATAATATAAGTAATAAAGCAATTTATAATTAGAGTCTATTATATTATTCTTAAGTGTTTTATATTTATTATTAATATTTAAAACTATTCTTTCAGTAATAGTATCTATTTCTTTAATTTTATTTTCAAGTACAAAGTTACTCATAAAACTTCTCCATCTTAGAGATAATCTCTTCAATATTATCTAAGTATAAACAATTCTTTAAGTTAGCAGATAACTTATCTATTCTATTAGAAAGAATACCATATCTTAGATATATAGAATATTTATTATCTTTAAAGGTAACTACATCATTATAAAAGTAATTGATATGACATTTATTTAATAAAGATATTACTTTACTAAGAGTATTCCTTTCTATATATAATGTTTCTTTATAAGGAACATCTAAGAGATAACTAACAATATAACTATCACTTTTATTTACGTAAATCATTACTCCTTTACGCATAAAATAAACTAAACTGTTATTCATATATTTATCACTATCCTCTCTTTTTCTTAACATAACAAAAAAATGGTTCTATAATATTTAGTGGGGATAGATAAAATTCTCACTATTTTTTATAAAATAAAAGAGACATATGTAAATCCT
>CALVIV010000079.1 GCA_944331935.1 uncultured Bacilli bacterium
TTAATTTACTAAAAAAGACCATAAAAAAAAGACCTTATTAGTCCAACTTCTCATAATATTTTTCTTCTCATAACATACAGATAGAGTCTATAGAGAAAAGACATACAGTATTAACAAAAAGTAGTTGCATTAAGCTTTAATATTTTATATAATAATACTAGATTTCTAAATGTGGTTGTAGTAGTAAAAAAGACCTATTTTAATAGAGAGTTTGTGGTTGGTGGAAACAAATAAAATAGCTTTTTGAACTTGATAACCTTAAACATTTACGGATAAGTCCGATATAACTTTAAAAGTGCATAGATTTCTATGAAGCAAGATGGTACCACGGGTTTAGCTCGTTCTTGTTAATAGGAATCTATTTTTGTTAGGAGGAGTATTATGTTAGATGAATTGATATTATTTATAATGACTTTCTTACTCATATATATAATCTATGAATTATTCTTAGTAAGAAAAGCTAAGAAAGATAAGAGAAGAAAGAAACCTGTAGAGGTTAATTACCTGATTGGTAAATATAACCTTGATATAAATAAATTAAATTATAAGAGACTCTTAAATATAATCAGTGCTGTTAGTGCTTTTGATATATCACTAGTAGTAACAATAGTCTCATTATTAGATAGTTTTTACTTACAATTATTAATAGGTTTTGTCTTAATAATGCTATTAATACTTGTAAGTTATGATATAGTAGGAAGAATATACAAGAAGAAAGGATGTTGCAAAAATGGAAAAAATTGAGAAAATAGAAAAGAAATGGCAAGATTATTGGCTAAATAATAAATGTTTTAAAGCTATAACAGGAGAAAAAGATAAAGAACCATACTATATTTTAGTAGAGTTTCCTTATCCATCAGGAGCAGGACTACATGTAGGTCATGTTAGAAGTTATACTGCTCAAGATGTTTTAGCAAGAGTAAAACGTATGCAAGGATATAATGTGTTATTCCCTATGGGATGGGATGCTTTTGGAGCACCTGCTGAACAATATGCTATTAAAAATCATATTCATCCAAAAGATGCTGTTAAAGAAAATATTAAAACCTTTAAAGGACAAATGATGTCTTTAGGTTTCTCATTTGACTGGGATAGAGAATTTTCTACAACTGACCCTGAATACTATAAATGGACACAATGGCAGTTCTTACAATTTTACAAACATGGTATGGCTTATAAAGCTAAGAAAGATGTAAACTGGTGTCCAACATGTAAAAGTGTTTTGTCAAATGAAGATGCTGCAGGTGGTGTCTGTGAAAGATGTGGAAGTAAGGTTGTTCAAAAAGAAAAAGAACAATGGATGTTAAGAATGAGTGATTATGCTGAAGACTTAATAAAGGGTTTAGATGATACTAACTTTGCCGATAGAGTAAAATTAGGACAAATAAACTGGATAGGTAAATCAACAGGAGCTGAGATAGATTTTACTATTGAAGAGACTAATGATAAATTAACTGTCTATACAACTAGATGTGATACTTTGTTTGGTGTAACTTTCATGGTAGTCGCACCAGAACATCCAATTCTAGAAAAATTAAAAGATATCATTACTAATATGGATGAAGTAAGAGAGTATCAAGAGTATGCCAAAAGTAAAAGTGCTTTTGAAAGAACTGAAGTAAACAAAGATAAAACTGGTGTAAAACTAGAAGGTATAACTGTAAAGAATCCTGTAAGTGGTAAAAATGTTGACGTCTATATCTCCGACTATGTCATGATGGGGTATGGAACAGGTGCTATTATGGCTGTCCCTGCTCATGACCAAAGAGACTATGATTTCGCTAAGAAATATAATATTCCAATTATCGAAGTAATCGAAGGCGGAGATATTTCTAAAGAAGCTTATACAGGCGATGGTAAAATGGTTAACTCAGACTTCTTAAATGGTTATACTAACAAAAAAGACTCTATTAAAAGAATGTTAGAGTACTTAAAAGAACATAACTTAGGTAGAGAAAAAACAAATTATCGTTTACAAGACTGGATTTTTTCAAGACAAAGATTCTGGGGAGAACCAATACCAATGATATATTGTGAAAAATGTGGATGGCAACCAATGGACGAGAAAGACTTACCTTTATTACTTCCAGATGTTGCCGAGTATGAACCAACTGATACAGGAGAGTCTCCTCTTGCTAAAATAACAGACTGGGTTAATACAACTTGTCCAAAATGTGGTGGTCCTGCAAAACGTGAGACAGATACAATGCCTAACTGGGCTGGTTCTAGTTGGTACTTCTTAAGATTTATGGATGCTCATAATGATAAAGAGTTTGCATCAATGGATGCTATGAAATACTGGAAGAGAGTAGATTGGTATAATGGTGGAATGGAACATACAGCAAGACATTTACTATATGCAAGATTCTGGGTTCAATTCTTATATAATATTGGCCTAGTTCCATCTAAAGAAATGATTTATACAAGAGTAAGTCATGGTATGGTTTTAGGACCTGATAATCAAAAGATGAGTAAGAGTAAAGGTAATGTTATAAATCCAGATGATATTGTAAAAGAATATGGTGCTGATACACTTAGAACTTATGAAATGTTTATGGGTGATTATACTCAAGATGTTCCATGGAGTACAGACTCCCTAAGAGGATGTAAGAGATTCTTAGATAAAGTAGAACGTCTAAAATCTAAAGTTAATGATAAAACTGGCTTTACAGATTCATTAGTGGTTTTACAAAATAAGACAATAAAAGACATAGATTCATCACTTTCTAGGATGAGTTATAACACTTATATATCTTCATTAATGATTTTAACTAATGCCTATGATGATTTAGATAGTATTACTAAAGAAGATTATCATTTATTATTAACACTATTAAATCCGGTCGCTCCACATATTACCGAAGAGTTAAATGAATCTTTAGGATATGAACCATTATGTTATGAAAAATGGCCTACTTATGATGAATCTAAACTTATAGAAACAGAAAAAGAAATAGCAGTCCAAGTAAATGGTAAAGTTCGTGCTACTATCACTATTAATATAAATGATAGCGAAGATGTAGTTAAAGAAAAAGCCTTAGAACAAGACAATGTAAAAAGATTCACTGAAGGTAAAGAAATAGTTAAGGTTATTGTTATTAAAGGTAAAATAGTAAATATCGTTGTAAAATAGTTTTAAACAAGCAAAGTGGAAAAAGATAATTCCCTTTGCTTTTTTCCACAATTTTTGTGGATAAAGTATTTTAAAATAGAGTAGAAAGGCTGTGATATTTCTATGAAAGTAAAAATATTTGACTATGAAGATGAAACTGATTTACAAAAAGCTATGAATGAGTTTTTAGATGATTTAGATGGAGAAGTTGTAGATATTAAATATGCTGTTAGTTCATTTCCTAGTGGTGAAGAACAGATTTACTGTTTTTCTGCTATGATAATTTATTATTAAAAACAAAAGAAAAATAACATACTAAGTTATTTCGGTTCTTCGACATTAAAGGGTGCTGAGTAAATTTTCAGCATTCTTTTTTGCTGGTCTAAAAAGATTAGTAATAATT
>CALVIV010000080.1 GCA_944331935.1 uncultured Bacilli bacterium
AGTACTAGTTCCTGACCTGGTTTACTAGGTTGGTTAATCTCCAACTATATAATTAGTGCTTACTGTCGCACCATATTATCAACTCCCCTTTCACATTATAAAAATATAAGTTAGGGGGATAGTACCTAAACAACTAAGTATTCCTAGGTAAATAATAACACAAATGTATCTTCAATACAAGCGAACAAGATACATTTTTTTATGAATTTTCTATTAAAATTATTGAAACAATCAAATCTTTATGCTAATATGAATATGTAAATTTTCTTTACATGAGGAGTATTTAGTTTGCATTTGGATGTTACCCCAAAAACAGGTTGAATATATACTAATTAATAGAGAATTTTACTATCTATAAATAATTAAAAGAATAATAATTATTAATAAGATAACTATTAAGAAATCTTTCTTACTCAAAAGTAAGTACAAATTAATTTACATCATTCGTTACTAAGTATTCCTAAGTAAATGATAGTCTAAATGTATCTTGTTCATTAAGATACATTTTTTATTTTGAATATGTTTTCATTTTATTAATAAAATCATTATTTTTACTCATAGTCTCTTCATCAAAAGATTGACCATACATATTAAAATCATTCTCATATAAACTAGTTAAAAAGATACAATAATTTATAAAATTATCTTTTCCTAAATTCTCATTAATAACAGAAAGACTATTATTGATAGCAGAAGAGTCAAAAAGTTCTCTATAATTATCTAATAAAGTATTAACTAAAGAAAGATAAAAGTCATAGGCACTCTTATATAAAGTATCATCATTACCATCTTGGTCAAAGATATAAACATTATCTTTTCTTAATCTTTCAAATAAACTTCTTGCTTTTTCCTGTGTTCTAAATTCATTAAAGACACGATAATCTTCACTTATTACAATGCTACACATCTTATTACTTATTTCACTTACATGAACTAATTCATGTAAAAGAGTTATATCAAGATCTTTATTAAGATATTTTTTTAAAAGAGGAAATGAAATATAAGTCTTAGAATAATTTTCAGATATCTTATAAAATGTTGTAATTGCATTTACATCATAATCAAAATCATCTTCAAAGTAAATTAATTCTCTTGCAATTATTACTTTTTTATAGAAAGCTACGTCTTTTATATTATCTAATCTATCTAAGATATTTTTACCAAAGATAGAGTTTTTTATAACATTTCTCTCTAATACTTTCTCTTGTCTATTTAGAAAGTTTATACAATCATCTAGTTTTTCTTCATCTAATAAAGGCTCAATTCCAATTCTTTTACAAGTATCTATATAATCTTGTTGTAATTCTAATAGTAAATTTTTTACTTCATTATCATAAGTTAAATATTTTTTATATTTTTTATCAAAGGCATCAAATCTAAGTCCTAGAATAACTTCTTTATTTTTATTAAAGATATCATCACTAATATTTAATAATTCTTTTAAATATCTAAGAGTATAATCATCAATCTCATCTTGTAACTTTTCTCCTTTACTCATATAGTCATCCATTAGTGATTTATAATGTTTTAGAATATCTAAACTACCATCTATTTTTTCTACTCTCTTATATGTAACATCAGGAGTTGAATCAAAGAAGTAAAAAGCATCTTTAATTCTAGTAGCGATTAAGTCTTTAAAACTTTTATGATAGGAACTAGCGATTAGATCTATTAGATAATCTTGATACTCTAAAAATCTCTTTTCAGGATTTAATAATCTATCTAAGTCTTTCATTATTTACGATACTCAAAGTAAAAATCTAATATTCTAACCATATCTCCATCAACGGCACCCATTTTTTCTAATTCTTCATCAATACCCATTTTTCTTAACTTATTACTAAATCTTTTAATACCTTCATCAGTAAATTTAGTCATTTTAAATAGTTTCTCTACTTTTTCTCCTTTAATTACAAAGTCGTCCCCTTCTTTTTCAATAGTAAAAGGCTTCTCTTCTTTAAATTTATATAAAACGTGTGATTCAAAAGCATCATCATCATAAAGTTTCTCTTCTTTGATAGTATCTAACAAATCGCTTAAGTAATCTACTACTTCACTAAGTCCCTCACTAGTAATTGCACTTATCTCAAAGATTTTCTTATCTTTAACTTTCTCTTTAAATTTAACAAGGTTATCTCTACTACCTTCAATATCCATTTTATTAGCGATTATTACCATAGGCTTTGTAAGTAGTTTTTTATTAAAGTCTTCAAGTTCTTTATTTATTAAAACATAATCTTCATAAGGATCTCTTCCTTCCGTACCAGCCATATCAATAATATGAAGTATTACTCTAGTACGTTCTATATGTCTTAAGAATCTATCACCTAATCCTTCTCCTTTACTTGCACCTTCTATTAATCCAGGAAGGTCAGCCATAACAAAAGTTTTACCATTAGAGGCACGTACCACTCCAAGATTAGGCTTTAATGTTGTAAAGTGATATTCTGCTATCTTAGGTTTCGCTTTACTTACTTTAGAAATAATAGTACTCTTTCCGACACTAGGAAGACCAACAAGACCAACATCGGCAAGGAGTTTAAGTTCTACTTTAATAGTTCTCTCCTCTCCTGGTTCCCCATTTTCAGAGAAGTTTGGAGCGGTATTAGTTTGAGTTTTAAAGGCCGTATTACCACGTCCTCCACGTCCACCTTTACAGATTATTGCTTCATCATTTTTACCCTTCAAATCGGCTAAGATTAGGCCAGTATCTAAGTCTGTTACAACAGTTCCTTGAGGTACTTTAACAACTAGAGGCTCTGCACCTTTACCATGTTGATTCTTACCCTTACCATTCTCACCCTTCTTACCTTTTATCTCTTTTTGATAACGTAAATCAAGTAAAGTATGAAGTCCTTCATCTACTTTAAAGACAATATCAGAACCATGTCCGCCATTACCACCATAAGGTCCTCCCATAGGAATATATTTTTCACGGCGGAAAGCAGTACAACCATCTCCACCACTTCCAGCGATTACTTTAAGTGTTACTTCATCTACAAACATATAAACACATCCCCTCTAAAACATATCTGTATTATATCATAGAGAAAAGAAAAAAAGAAGAGATTCTCTTCTTTAAAGGTTCTTCGACATTAAAGGGTGCTGAGTAAATTTTCAGCATTCTTTTTTATACCAAAAAAAGACATCATAACA
>CALVIV010000081.1 GCA_944331935.1 uncultured Bacilli bacterium
TACTCATCTTCAATATAAGGAACTACTAAAGTTTCCACCATTCTCTTAATAAAAGTACTTTTCCCAGTTCTAACTGCCCCAACAACTCCTAAATAAATATCACCACCACTTCTTAAAGCAATATTCTTAATGATTTCCGTTTTTTCCATAAACATCACAGCCTTCTTTCTTCTTTTATTCTAATAAATATTATTCATAAAATTTGTTTTTATGAAAGAAAGGAGTAATTTTGAAAAACTTTTTAGATTATTTACAAGATAACAATAAAACTTTTAAAGAATCTTCTTTTAATAGTATAGATAGTCTAATACTAGCATATCTATCTTATTTTCATTTTCCTAATACTTTAACAAGGTTAAAAGATTTAGATATATCTAAGACCACAAAAGTAGAAAAGAATAGGGAGTTTATTAAAAGAGTAGTAACAAGTAATCGTTATAAAGATATTGAGTCATGTTTTTATGTAGAAGATACTAATGATTTAATAGAAAAACAATTCTCTGCTGTTACTTTCTTACTTCCAAATAACACTATGTATATCTCTTTTAGAGGAACAGATTCTACCCTTACAGGCTGGAAAGAAGACTTTAATATGGCCTTTATGTTACCAGTCCCTGCCCAAAAAGAAGCCTTAAACTATGTAGAGAAAGTAACTAAACTAATACCAAGAAAGTTCTATATAGGAGGGCACTCTAAAGGAGGTAACCTTGCTGTCTATGCAGGATGTAATCTATCTAATAATTTATCTACTAGAATAATAAAGATATACTCTCATGATGGCCCAGGATTTATTAAAGAGTTTTTAACTACATCAAACTATCAAAATATTAAAGACAAAATAGAGAAAATAGTTCCCTCTTCATCTATTATTGGTATGCTTTTATATACTAATGAAAACTATAAAATAATTAAAAGTAGTGCAAGAGGTATCTTAGAACATGACCCTTTCTCTTGGCTTATTAATGAAAATAATTTTATAATCTTAAAAAATCTATCAGATGGTACAGTTTTTACTAATAAAGTTATAAATGACTTTTTAAGCAGTCTATCAAAAAAAGAAAGAGAAATCTTTATAGACTCTCTTTTTACAGTGCTAAAATCAACTAACTTAACAACTATAGATGAAATATCTAAGAACTTTATAGTTAAACTTCCTAATATTTTAATCGCTATTTATAAACTAGATGATGTTAATAAAAAGTATATTATAAAGACTATAAAAGCTTTAATTAAAAGTTGTCTTACGAATTTAAGTCTTTTAATACCTGGGGACTAATACCTGTAATTTTAATTATCTCATTTCTTGCAAGCTTAGTTTTAAGAAGTGACTTAGCAATATCTATTCTAGCATCATAATCTCCATCACTTATCCCATCATCATAGCCTTTCTCATAAAATTGCGATTTTATTTCTTCAATACTTAAATATTCAGATTTATTAAGTTTTCTTTTGAAAATTTTCATTAGAAGCCTCTATTAAAGTGAAACTAAATCATCTATTTCTTCTAAAGTTAAACCCGTATATTTAACAACTTTGTTAAGTGATAAATCATCTTCAATCATAGCCTTGGCAATAGATACTCTTTTTTCTTTAGCGCCTAAATCAAGACCAATATCAATGCCTCTATCAAGTCCTTCCGTATAAGAAGCTTTATCTAATTTTGGCTCATTACAATTATTTGTAGTAGTTTTTCTACAATATAGATAAAGATCTTCTATACCATCTGCTTTCAAGCTATCTAATGCTTCCTTAACTTTATCATCACTAGGTTCAGTATAGTCACTTCTATTGGTTTCTTTACTAGCTTTTCCTGCCTTTTCTAAAGGGTCACCCTCTGCAATCATTATTAAAGTTTTCCCCTTTTTAAACTTTATTATTTCATCATTCATATATAATTCCTCCAATCAAATATTAATATTTCTACGTAGATGTCTACAACTCTAACATATAAAGAAAATGAATGCAAAAAGTGAATTTTGTAAATTCGAGAAAAATTTGCCCTGAATTTAGTAAATTCCCTAGGGGAAAATTAAAAATTGACCTCCAAAAATAGGGTCAATTTACAAAATTCATACTTTTTTAAAAAATTTAAAACATTTTATCAACATTATCAGGAACTTCATCTTTCATAATAGTTTTTATTATTCTTTCTTTCTTCTCACTACTTACACTTTTCCCAGTCATATTAGCAATCTCATCAACTACTTCTGAAAGTACTTTCTCATCTTTCATATTACCTTTCTGTAATTTGTCTGCTAAAGATAAAATAGTATCTTTATTAACATTAGTCTTTTGTTCAACTTTCTTAAAAAAACTATCTCCAAACATAGAAAACCTCCTACTTCTATAGTATGAGGTTTTAATATTTTTTGTTACCTTTTTCTAACTTTTTAAGACACTTAGCTTTTCTTTTCCCAAACTCAAGAGACTTCTTATTAAATTCTTCTAGACTAATTAGTTTCTTTTGAAATCTATCGTTTAAAATCTCTACCGCTCTATCAATTCCT
Organism: uncultured Bacilli bacterium; assembly: GCA_944331935.1. GTDB lineage: Bacteria > Bacillota_I > Bacilli_A > RF39 > UBA660 > Onthousia. Next base: position 2,508 of record CALVIV010000081.1, read on the forward strand.
TCTAACTCAGTCTTAGGGTCAACTCTTTTAAATAACATAATTACTCTCCATTTCTATTTTTAAACTGAAGGACAATAGGAGTACCTTCTAGTTCAAAATTCTCTCTTAATTTATTTTCTAAATATCTTTCATATGAAAAGTGTACTAAACCTTTACTATTAACTCTAAAAGTAAACTTAGGAGGCTTAATTCCTGTCTGGCTAACAAAATAAATCTTAAGTCTTTTACCTTTATAACTAGGAGCAGG
>CALVIV010000082.1 GCA_944331935.1 uncultured Bacilli bacterium
TACATTGTTTTTGTGTGTCTTAATAAAAAAGAGATTTAAGTAATTTAAATTTTTCATAAAAAACCGAAACTCAAATTAGACAACTATTGACTTTTATCTTCATTCATAATTATTTACTGATAAGCAAATTTTTAAACAAAAATAATGACCACTAGCGATATATAATTGGGATCACTAATTATGACATTTTAACTTTACCATTTTTGTGCATTTTTATATTGACTTTTATAAAACAGACATATATTTTAAAATTAATGTAAAAATTCTTTACTTAATAAGAAAATTTATGATAATATTAATTTAACGAAGATACAGAAAGAAGGTAAGAATATGAGAAAAATGTGTTCACAATTTGTTACCTGGGGGGGGGCAGTTTAGTAATAGTATAAGTAGTATAATTACTTTCTTTCATAGTGATTTTAAAAGAATAGAGTAGGATAATTCTATTCTTTTTTATATGCAATGAAGGGAGTAAATTATGAGTAAGAAAAAATATATAATAATATCAGTAGTAGTAATATTAATAAGTGTAATAGCATTGGTAGGTGCAAGTTATGCTTTACTAACAATTTCTTTAGAAGGAGATAAAGAGATAACTTTAAGAGCAGGAATATTAAAAGTAGATTTTAGTGAAGGAGATAGTATAAATCTAATTAATGCTTCTCCTATGTCTGATAAAGAAGGCCTAAAGACTACTCCTTATATCTTTACTGTAACAAATACAGGAAATATAAATGCCTATTACCATGTATCCTTAGAAGAAGATAGTAATAATACATTAAGTAATTCATATTTAAAGATGAAACTTACTGGTTCAAATGGTTATGATAGTGGAGTAATAAGAGTAAGTGATTATGGAGTAGGGACATTTGAAATAAGAGGAGAAGATGTATTAGAGCCAAGTGATGAAGTAACTTATCAACTATGGATGTGGCTAGATGAGGATGCAGGAAATGAGACACAAGGAACAATATATCAAAGTAAGATCGTAGTAGAAAGTTATGACAGAGAAAGTAATAGTCCCAATGCTCCAATGTTAGATGATGGAATGATTGCCTTAACATATAATGGAAGTAACTGGGTAAAAGCAGATAGAACAAACTTAAATAATAGTTGGTATAACTATGATGATTTAATGTGGGCAAATGCTGTAACGGTATCAGAATCAACAAGAAGTACATATAAGAGTGCAGCAGTAGGAACAGTAGTAAATATTGATGATATAGAGACCATGTGGGTATGGATACCAAGATATAGTTACTCTATAGGAAGTGAAGATGGAACTAATTATTATGGAAAACAAGGGACATTTTTAAATACAACACCAACCCAAGCATTACCAGGAGAGATAGATGTAAAGTTCGTATCAGAGAATGTTAAAGATAGAGGAAGTGCAAAATACATAGTAAGTGAAGGATTAAAAGATAATAGTTGGTATACACCTGATGCCCCTTTACATTTGGTGATGAAGAATTAAGAGGAATCTGGGTAGGAAAGTTTGAGACAAGTAGTAGTAATCCAAGTGAAAGTAATGGTGGAGGAAATACTACAGAATTAGATCCTATGATAAAACCAAACGTAACAAGTTGGCGATATATAAATGTAAGTAATGCTTTTAATGTAAGTTTAAAAATGAATAATAATGGAAATAGATATGGAATAGAGATTACAACTGATACTCATATGATGAAAAATAGTGAATGGGCCTTAGTAGCCTATTTATCTCAAAGTAAATATGGAAAGCTAGGTAATACTAATTTTACAGGATCAAATAAAGAAATATATCAAAATAAATCAGATAGTTTTATAACAGGCTGTAGTTATGGAAGTCCAAGTAATGGTAATACCGATTATGGATGTCAGTATCAATATAATGTAGAAATAAATGGAACAGGAGCCAGTACAACAGGAACTATCTATGGAATATACGATATGAGTGGGGGAGCATGGGAATATGTAATGGGAAATTATAATGATGTAGTAGGTAATAGTGGTTTTATAGCAATGCCAGAGTATAAATATTATGATAAATATATAAGTGATGATTCTAGTATGGCATGTGATGGAGCTAACTGTATTTCTCATGGATTACTAGAGACAAAGGGATGGTATAATGATTATTTCCAGTTTGTTAACCATGTTGGTTCATGGGTATTACGTAGTGCTGGATATAATGATACTACTTCTGGTATTGATTATTTTGGCAATAGCAATACTTCTTTAGGTGGTTGTTCAAGAACTCATTCATTTCGTTTAGTAGCAACAATAAGGTAGGTGTTTTTGATGAATAAAGATAATAAAAAGAAAAAAATAATAACTATAGTAATAAGTATAATAATAATTATATTATTAGTCCTAGCGATAAGTTATGCCTTCTTTTCAACTCAGTTAAATGGAAATGATAATATAGTCCAAGTAGGAGAGCTAGAACTTATACTTAATGAGACTAGTGAAGGGATAAGTTTAGATAATGCTATAGGTATAAGCGATGAAGAAGGCTTAAGTTTAACACCTTCTACTTTTGAGTTAAGAAATAATGGAAAAAGGTCTGTTGATTATACTATTTATTTAGATGATAATACTATAAGTGATAC
>CALVIV010000083.1 GCA_944331935.1 uncultured Bacilli bacterium
TCCTGAAAGATTAGTATCATTATCTCCGTTTAATCTATATGGATTATCTATTGTTCCATCACCATCTACGATACGAACGCTAGATTTTAGATTTATAGACGGCCGAGCCCCGTTCGAATAGCTCGAAGGCGAATAGTAGTACGCATAACCATTGCTGTAGACATACCGAACGTCCGACGAACTATATGGGGTTAAAGTCCACCAAGAAAGTCCATTATTTAAATAACTATCTGTTCCACCATTATTACTAGACTGATATTCATACATATTAAGCAAGCCTACTGCATCTGTTACTACTGTTCCATCATCACTTGGCTTTGTTATGCTTCCTAGAGCAGTGGCATCTAATGTGGCATTCCACTTTGCACCTGTTACGATAAAGTTCTCATAATCTCTTAAATTGCCTAAAAAACCATCGACACTAGTATCATTTAACCACTCTTCCATATAACTTCCTGCAAAGTCTGTACTACCACTTGAATAGGTAATTGAACTTATATCCCATTGTGTTACTAGCTTAGTTGTCTTTGCTTCATTATTAACAGACACTGCTCTCCATAATTTTCCACTATACCAGATATAATTATTAGGGTCAGTTCCTGTTATAAAGGTATCTGTTCCATCATCATAAGTATCTCCATTATCTCCTACATTTGCTAGTACTACATCACTCACATGGTCACCTTGGGTGTTAACTCCATTTACTACTATCTTACCATGATAATGTTTATTTAAAACATCATTTCCTACTCCTTCTCTTATCCATACATATAGAGTATAGGTAACACTTCCTCCTGCTTCTAGAGAACCTGTCGCTATTCTATAGTTTGAACCTGCTATTGATGATAGATTAGCAGGACTTCCTGTATCTAGCTTATATCTTATATAATCTTTATTTAATTGATTACCAGAACAATTATCTTTATCTATCATATCAGTATCATCTTGGATAAACACTTCATAATCTGCTGTTAGTGTTCCTGTATTAGTTATTGTAAATACATATGGTTTTAATTTTAATCCTTCTTCATCGCTCATAGGATATTGTCCTGTTAAGTTAATAGTATTACTACTATCACTTCCAAAGTCTATATTTAGGGTACCTACTTTTATAACATTATAATCTGCAGACTTTGATACTGATGTAAAAACAGCATAAGCACTTCCTAGTGAGATTATAGTTACTCCTAATATTGAAAATAATGTTACTAGTAATTGCCTTTTTGCCATTTTTGTTAAGGCTACTTCTTTAAAATTATAATTACTTATCTTTTCCTTTGTTATTTTCTTTTTATTATTAAATCTCTTCATTATGATCAACACCCTATCTTTATATATAGTATAACAGATAATGCTAAAGTAGGCCAGTTTTTTATAAATTAACAGTAAAAAAGAGTAAATTTTTTTCGCAATAAATTTGATATAATTACTACATAATAAAAAGGTGGTATGTAGTAATGAACAGAAAGCAAAGAAGAGAATTAAGAAAAAATAAAGATTTGATAAAGGAATTATATTCTATTATTAATAAATATCTTCCTGATTTATTAAATATGTTTAGTAATTTAACTGATGGTAGAAATGAAAGTTATATAACATATGAAATGAAAACAATATGTGTTACTCGTCTTTTTAGTCTTCTTTGTGGTCTTACTACTATGACTGACATTTCTTCTGATACTTTTAATACTGATAATTGTATTAAAAATTTATCTAAAATCTGTGGACAAGATTTAAGAGAACTTCCTTACTGGGAAACTATTCAAGATGTATTTGTTAATATAAATATTAATGAATTAAGAAACATTCAAAAGTATATTGTTAAAACTTTAATACGTTCTAAAATGTTTGATAAGTTTAAATATAATAGTGCATTCCAATTAGTATTTGATGGTACTGGTCTATCTAGTCATGATTATAATCTTAATAATAACTGTCTTATTAGAAAGCATAAAGACGGTAAAGTCTCTTACTATAAGTATGTTTTAGAATATAAATTAGTTGTTGGTAATATTATTATCAGTTTAGATTCAGAATTCATTGAAAATGAAAAAATGCTTACAGAAAAACAAAAACAAGATTGTGAAATTAAAGCTTTCAAAAGAATGATTAAACGTATTAAAAAGAATTATCCAAAATATAAATTCATTATTACTGGAGATGCATTATATGCTGTAGAACCAATTATAGAAATTTGTGAAAAAAATAAGTGGAATTATATTTTTAATTTAAAACCTGATAGATTGAAAGAAATTAATAGTACTTTTGAAGGAAATATACTGTGCTTTAATGAAGTTAAACATCAAAACTATTATCTTTCTACTAATATCAATTATAGAAATCACATACTTAGTGCGTTTAAATATATAGAATCTAAAAATAAAAAAACAACTATTTTTCGTTATATTAGTAATATGGATATTAATGATAATAGTATTAAAGAAATAGTATCTCTTGGAAGAAAAAGATGGAAAATAGAAAATGAAGGTTTCTATGGACTTATGTCAAGTTTTAGGACACTTTTTTTTACACATTTTATATTTCCGTATTTAAATTTATTCCAATTCCT